>JAFGGD010000011.1 GCA_016930695.1 Candidatus Eisenbacteria bacterium | reverse complement strand
CGCCCGCCCCGATAAATGCTCGGCGGGTTTTTTATCCCCTCGACGGAGGCGGGCTCCGGTGGGTGCCCGGCGAGTCGAGACGGCCCCGAGAGGGAAACCGGCGGTGGAAGGGAGGGCCGCCCCCCGCCCCTCCTCCTCGAAGGATCACGCCGTCCGTCCGCTTGCTTCCACCGGCGGCGGAAGAGTTTCCGGCACCGAAGAGGGGAGAAACAGGTCCCTCCCACTTTTCCCATGCGCGATCGGCCCGCCGCCCGTATCTTGTGAGTCGACAAGGGAGCGGCCATAAAGATGCGGAATCCGTTCAAAGCATGGAGACGAAGGAGGCTCGCCGGAGAGCCCTTTCCCGAGGCGTGGCGCCGCGTCCTCGCCCGGAACGTTCCCTACGTCGCTTTTCTCACCGAGAAGGAGCGTCGTGAGCTGGAGCGCCTCGTGCGGGTCTTTCTCGCCGAGAAGACCTTCGAGGGGGCGGGGGGATTCGAGGTGGACGACGAGGCGCGGATCACCATCGCCGGGCAGGCATGCCTGCTTCTACTGAACCGCGGCGCCGACGTCTATCCCCGCCTCGACACCGTGATCGTTTACCCGGCGGCGTACGTCGCGCCGGGGCGGCGCCGCAACCCGGACGGCACCGTCACCGAGGGGCCGCAGGTCCGTTTCGGCGAGTCGTGGAAAACCGGCGCGGTGGTCCTCTCCTGGGAGGACGTCCGGCGGGGCGCCGAGGATTTTCACGACGGGCGGAACCTGGTCCTCCACGAGTTCGCCCATCAGATCGACAGCGAGGACGGGCCGGCGGACGGCGCGCCCCCTCTTTCGGGGGCGTCGAGCTACGCCGCGTGGGCTCGGGTTCTCGGCCGGGAGTACCGCGCGCTCCTGACGGACGTGCAGCGCCTCCGTCCGACGGTGCTCGACGGCTACGGGGCGACCAATCCGGCGGAGTTCTTCGCCGTCGCGACGGAGACCTTCTTCGAGCGTTCCCGGGAGCTTCGCGCACGCTCGCCGGAGTTGTACGATCAGCTTCGTCTGTTCTATCGTCAGGACCCGGCGGCGCGGATCGACGCGGCGGCGCGGGGAAAGGGGTAACGCGGGACGCCGCGAAGACCGCCCCGTGGAATCAACCAGAAAGCCGCGCCGGCGGCGGGAGAAAAGCCGATGACTCTGGAGGAGAAGATCCGATCGATCTTTCCGGCGCCGGAGGAGGTGCCCGCCGAGGCCGTCCTCTCCGAGCCGATCGCTCAGACCGAGTATCTCGTCGGCGGACGGTTGCGCGCCTGGGAGGGACCGCGGGAAACGGTTCTCTCGCCGGTCTGCCGCCCCGGCGCCGCGGGGGGGGCGCCCGAACCGGTGCCGATCGGCGAATACCCGCGCCTCACCGCGAAGGAGGCGGAGGAGGCGCTCGAGGCGGCGGCGGGCGCCTGGGACCGTGGGCGGGGACTCTGGCCCACCTTGCCGGTGGCGGAGAGGATCCGTCACGTCGAAGAATTCACCCATAAAATGGTGGAGCGCCGCGAGGAGGTGGTCCGCCTTCTCATGTGGGAGATCGGCAAGTCGCGCGAGGACTCGGCGAAGGAATTCGATCGAACCGTCGAATACATCCGGGACACGATCAACGCGCTCAAGGAGCTGGACCGGGTCTCTTCCCGGTTCGTCGTCGAGGAGGGGATTCTCGGGCAGATCCGCCGTTCCCCTCTCGGCGTCGTTCTCTGCATGGGCCCCTTCAACTATCCCCTCAACGAGACCTTCACCACGCTGATCCCGGCGCTGATCATGGGAAACACGGTGATCTTCAAGCCGCCCAAGCTGGGCGTGCTCCTGCACCGTCCTCTGTTGGAGGCGTTTCGCGACTCCTTCCCTCCCGGCGTGATCAATTCGGTGTACGGCGACGGGGAGAGCGTGATCGGGCCGCTCATGAAATCGGGGCGCATCGACGTGCTCGCCTTCATCGGATCGAGCCGCGTGGCGGACCTCCTCAAGCACGCCCACCCCAAGCCGCACCGCCTCCGCGCCGTCCTCGGCCTGGAGGCGAAGAACGCCGGGATCGTCCTCCCCGGCGCCGACCTCGGCCTGGCGGCGCGCGAATGCCTTCTCGGCGCTCTCTCCTACAACGGCCAGCGATGCACGGCGCTCAAAATACTCTTTGTGCATAAACGGATAGCCGGCGAGTTCCTGGAGCGTTTCGCCGCGGGGATCGACGGGCTCCCCTTCGGCATGCCCTGGGAGCAAGGGGTCAAGATCACGCCCCTCCCGGAGCCGGGGAAGACCGATTATCTCGACGGCCTCGTGAAGGACGCGGAGGCGGGGGGAGCGCGCGTGATGAACCGCGGCGGCGGCGCGCGTTGGGGGACCTACTTTCACCCCGCCCTCCTCTATCCCGTGAACGAGAAGATGCGGGCGTGGAGGGAGGAGCAGTTCGGGCCGGTGGTGCCGGTCGTTCCATTCGACTCGATCGAGGAGCCGATCCGCTACGTGATGGAGTCGAACTACGGGCAGCAGGTGAGCCTCTTCGGCGCCGACCCGGGCGAGATCGCGCGGCTGATCGATCCTCTGGTGAATCAGGTCTGCCGGGTGAACATCAACAGCCAGTGCCAGCGGGGGCCGGATACCTTCCCCTTCACGGGGCGGAAGGACTCGGCGGAGGGAACCCTCTCCGTCTCCGACGCGCTCCGGGTCTTCACGATCCGCTCGCTCGTGGCGGCGAAGGGGACGGAGGAGAACAAGGAGATTCTGCGGGTCATCACGCGGGAGCGGAAGTCGAACTTCCTCAGCACGGACTTCCTGTTTTAATAAATAGGGACAGTCACCAATCAACCAACCGAATGATGGGTGGCTGTCCCCCTCGACTTTTTCGTTACTTCATCAATTCCGCGGCGACCCGCTTGGATTCCTCCTCCACCTTGTCGTGGATGCTCGTCCCGTGGGTGTCCATGGTGACGATCACCGGGAAGTCCTCGACGCGGATCACCCAGAACGCCTCCGGCGTGCCGAACTCCTCCAGCTTGTGGACCGCCGTCACTTCCTTGACCGATTGCGCGATCGCCGTGCCGCAGCCGCCGACGGCGTGGAGGTAGCAGGCGCCGAACTTCCGGCACGCTTCGAGGGTTTTCGCCCCCATCCCTCCCTTGCCGATGACGCCGCGGACGCCGTAGCTCTCGATCACTTTCGCCTGGTACGGCTCCTCGCGAATGCTGGTGGTCGGGCCGGCGGCGACGAAGGTCCAACGGTCTCCGTCCTTTCGGACCACCGGGCCGCAGTGGTAGATCACGCCCCCCTTCAGGAGGTCGTTCAGGAACTCCGGCCTCTCCTCCACCATCAGCTTGTGGCCGGCGTCCCGGGCGGTGACGACGATGCCGGAGAGGAGCACCGTGTCGCCCGCCTTCAGCGAGCGGATCTTCTCTTCGGAGATCGGAATGTCGAGCTTAATCATAATCGGCCTCCCCGTTCCGGATGGTCATCGACTTGCGCCGGCAGGCCCAGCACATGTAGGAGACGGCGACGAAGAAGGTGGCCGGGTGGCGGTGCTGCGCGCCGATGAAGACGTCCAGCACGGTGGTGCCGCCGCCGAAACCCATCGGCCCGATGCCGAGGCGGTTCAGCTCGCCGTGGAGGCGCTTTTCCAAGGCGTCCAGCGCCGGGTCCTCGTTGGAGGACCCGATCGGCCGGAAGAAGAGCTTCTTGGAGAGGAGGTAGGAGGTGGACCGGTCGCCGCCGATGCCGATGCCGACCACGCCGGGCGCGCACCCCTTCCCCTGCGCTTTGACGATCGCGTCGATCGCCGCGCGGCGGATCCCCTCCAGGTCGCGGCCGGCGCCGATGGCGCCGTCGGGGAGCTTGTACTGGGTGCCGACGTTTTCGCTCCCGCCTCCCTTGAGCATCAGCCGCACGCGGATCTCCGGCTTCTCCCACTCGGTGAAGGTGATGTAGGGGGCGTTCACCCCCACGTTGTTTCCCGAGTTTTTGCCGGTCACGGGGTCGACCGCGTTCGGGCGGAGGAGAACGTCCTTGGTGGCGCGCGCCGCCGCCGCCTCGATCTCTCTTCGAAAGGCGGTCATGCTCGCGCCGGCGGGGTGATCGACGTAGAAGATGAGCGATCCCGTGTCCTGGCAGATCGGCGTCCCCTTTTCGCGGGCCATCCGCACGTTCTCCAGGATCGCCTCGAAGGTGTTCGCGCTCGTGCCGCCGGGCGGCTCCTTCTCCTTCGCCGACCGAAGCGCGTTCTCCACGTCCTCCGGGAGGTCGGTGGAGGCGCTCCGGATCAGCCGGTAGATCTGTTCGATGCGTTTTTCGTCCATTTCGCTCCTCGCCATGGAAACGTTACGGCCGGAAACGGTTCGGTTTCGTTCGACGGCGCGGCGGCCCGCCCGCTCAGAGTATCTTGCGCGCTTTCGCCTCCCTCTCCAGCTCGTCGCGGAAATCGGGATGGGCGATCCGGATGAGCGCCTCCGCCCGTTCCCGCAGGTTGCGGCCGAAGAGATTCGCCGTTCCGTGCTCGGTCACCACGTAGTGGACGTCGGCGCGGCTGGTCACGACCCCGGCGCCCGGCTTCAGCGCGGGTACGATCCGGGAGAGGGCGCCGTCTTTCGCCGTCGAAGGGAGGGCGATGATCGGCTTCCCGCCCGGCGCGCGCGCGGCGCCGCGGATGAAGTCCACCTGCCCGCCGAAACCGGAGTAGATCCGCGTGCCGATCGAGTCGGAGCAGACCTGGCCGGTGATATCCACCTCCAGCGCCGAATTGACCGCCGTCATCTTGTCGTTCCGGGAGATGACGTAGGGATCGTTCACATAATCGACGGGCCTCGCCTCCACCATCGGATTGTCGTTCAGGAAATCGTACAGTTCCCGGCTGCCGAGGGCGAATGTGAACACCACCTTGTGCCGGTGCAACGTCTTCCGCCTGCCGGTGACGAGCCCCCGCTCCACCGCCCGCATCGCCCCGTCGGAGAACATCTCCGAGTGGATGCCCAGGTCGGAGACGCCGTCGAGCGAGGCGTAAACCGCGTCGGGGATCCCGCCGATCCCCATCTGGATCGTGGCGCCGTCCTCGATCAGCCCGGCGATGTGCCTGCCGATCAATAGCTCGACCTCCGTCGCCGGGCGGCCGGAGAGCGTGGGGAGCGGGCAGTCGGTTTCGACGATGGCGTCCACCTGGTCGACGTGAAGGAAGGAATCGCCGAGCACGCGCGGCGTGTTCCGGTTCACCTCGACGATCACCGTCCGTGCCGCCATACATGCGGCCTTGTTGGTCAGCACCTCCACTCCGAGGCTCATGAACCCGTGGCGGTCCGGCGGCGAAACCTGGACCATCGCCGCGTCGAGCGGCACGATCCTCTCCTCGAAGATGCGCGGGATCTGATAGAGGAAGATCGGCATGTAGTCGCCGCGGCCCTCGTTGACCGCTCGCCGGTCCGCCGGTCCGACGAAGAGGGAGTTGTGGCGGAAGCTGCCCTCCATCTCCGGTCGGGAGAAGGGGTCCTCGCCTAGGAGGAGCAGATGGCTGAGTTGCACGTTCTCCAACTCGCCGTGCCGTTCCGCCAGAGCCCAAACGAGGCGTGTCGGGATGGCGGCGTTGCCGCTGTAAAAGACCCGGTCGCCGCTCCGGATCCGCCGCACCGCCTCTTCGGGCGTGGTGAGCTTCGCTCGGTAGTCGTTTTTCCAGCCCATCGGTTCCTTTCCCGCGCGGGGAGCCGCCCCGCGCCTTCTCCGCCGCCGGCCGCGGAATGGCGCTCCCGGTTTTGCGTCGCCCGTGGTCTCTATTCTATCGGGAGGGGCCCGCGGCGGCAAGGCGCGGCGGAGGGACCGGCGTCTGGGGATTGAGCGGCCGGCCGGGCCGCGTTAGACTGGACGGGAGTAGCCAAGCCACACGGGTACGAATTCCGACAGGAGAGTGTGCGATGAAGATCCGTCCGCTCAGCGGGATAGACAAAGTGGTTCCCGAGGGGACCGATGGGGTCACCATGCAGGTCGGGATCGGAAAGGCGGAGGGGGCGCCGCGCTTCGCGATGCGCTATTTCGTCGTCCGGCCGGGAAGCGCCACGCCCAAACACACGCACTGGTGGGAACACGAGGTGTTCGTCGCCGGCGGTAAAGGGGAGGTGCACCACGGCGACAAGGCCTACCCGATCGCCGCGGGGGACATGGTTTACGTCGAGCCGGACGAACTCCACCAGTTCCGGAACACGGGCGGCGAGCCGCTCGAGTTCGTCTGCGTCGTGCCGCACCCGGAGTAGCCCGAGAACTCGCGTCCGTAGGCGGAAGGACTCTCACGCCTTTGCGCGAGGTCTTCTTCGCCCCGGACGGTCCTTGGACGAATCGGTGGGAAACGGTATAATCCCGGCCGTGATCACGGGACATTCCGCCTTCGGACATTCAATCGGTACGGGAAGGGTAACATGAGCGATTTCAAAGCCTTGCCGGGCAATATCGGCGACCATGAGGAGCGCCGCGCCGGGTTCACCTGGGCGGACGCGCGGAAGGAACTCGGCTTTCCGGAGGGCGGACCGTACAACATCGGCTGGTACTGCTCCGACCGGATCTGCGAGATGGGGAAAGGGGACAAGGTCGCTCTGATCTGGGAGGCGGTGGACGGCACGATCAAAAAGTTCACCTACAACGACCTCCGCGTCTACTCCAATGCCTACGCGAAGTTCCTCACCGGGCTCGGGCTGAAGCCCGGGGACCGGGTGGCGGTCTTTCTCGAACGGGTTCCGGAGCTTTACATCGGCATGATCGGCGGCCTGAAGGCGGGTCTGGTCATGCAACCCCTTTTCAGCGCTTTCGGCGAGGAGGCGCTCGAGAAGAGGATCATGAACGCCGAAACCGCGGCGATCCTCACCAACCGAAAGCTCACCTTCCGCACCCGTAAGGTGCGACCCCGCTGCCCTTCGCTCCGGCACGTGATCATCAGCGAGCCGGGCGATCTGGAACTGCAGGAGGGGGAGCACGCCTTCGGCCTCGCCGCCGCCGAGCCGGTGGAGAGTTTCGACGTCTATCCCGCCGACGAGGAGACGCCGTCGCTTCTGCATTACACCAGCGGCACCACCGGCCAACCGAAGGGGGCGGTCCACGTGCACGGTTCGCTTCCGGCGCAGGCGCTGACCACCAAGTGGGTGCTCGACCTCAGGGAAGACGACGTCTATTGGTGCACCGCCGACCCGGGTTGGGTGACCGGCACAAGCTACGGCATCATCGGCCCCTGGGCGCTCGGCGCGACCCAACTCGTCCTCGAGTGCGGCTTCATCATCGATCGTTGGTATAAAGCGATTCAGGACCAGAAGGTCTCGGTCTGGTACAGCGCCCCGACGGCGATCCGTCTCCTCATGAAGGAGGGGGAGGAGAAGGTCAAGAAGTACGATCTCTCCAGCCTCCGGTACCTCGCCAGCGTCGGCGAACCCTTGAACCCCGAAGCGGTCGTCTGGAGCGAAAAGGTTTACGGCCTCCCCTTCCATGACACCTGGTGGCAGACCGAGACCGGATCGATCCAGGTGACCAACGTGCCGGGGATGGAGATTCGTCCCGGCTCGATGGGGAAACCCTTCCCGGGCGTCACCGCGACCGTTCTCTCTCACGAGTTTCAAGAGATCGAGGAGGCGGACCAGCAGGGGCTTCTCGCGCTCCGGCCCCCCTGGCCCTCCATGTTCCGCACGTACTGGAGGAATGAGAGCGCCTACAAGAGCAAGTTCAAAAACGGTTGGTACATCACCGGCGACCGGGCCCGGATCGACGCGGACGGCTATTTCTGGTTCATGGGCCGCGACGACGACGTGATCAACACCGGCGGACATTTGGTCGGCCCCTTCGAGATCGAGAGCGCCCTTCTCGAGCATCCCGCCGTCGCCGAGAGCGCGGCGATCGGCAAGCCGGACCCGGTCAATATGGAGGTGGTGAAGGCCTTCGTGGCGCTGAAGCCGGGGCACGACCCGAACCGGAAACTCGAGATGGACATCATGAACTTCATCCGTAAACGGCTTTCGCCGCTGGCGATGCCCCAGGAGATCGAGTTCCGGGACAAGCTGCCGAAGACGCGTTCCGGTAAAATCATGCGGCGGATGCTGCGCGCGGAGGAGCGGGGCGAGGAGATCGGCGACACCTCGACTCTGGACGACGACAACTAGGCGCCGGTCCCGAACACCGGCCCGTATCGGATTGGCGGCGCGGCGACCCCGCGCGGAAGGAGAGATCCATGGGCGACGAGATGCGGGAAAAGATCATCGAGTACATCCGGGACGAGTACCTGGAGGACGAGAGCATGGAGATCAAGGTGGACACGCCTCTCATCTCCAGCGGGATCGTCGACTCCTTCAGCATGGTCTCGCTCAAGATGTACCTCGAGGAAGAATACGGCATCAAGATGACCGACGAAGAGGCGAGCACCGAGGCCTTTGACACCGTCGGCAGCATTCTGGCGCTTGTGAAGAAGAAACTGGCGGAATAGCTTTCGCGGCGGACTCGCGACATTCCCCGGGCGGTCGGATCGGCCGCGTCTCCTGTGAGCGGCGAGGGCGCGGCGAAGATCCGCGCCCTCGATTTTTCAACGAACGAGGTGAGGACATGGCGTACACGGCCGAAGTGAAGGAGCGCTTCGCCAAGACCCTCCATGAGGTCGAGGCGGCGGGACTCTACAAGGACGAGCGTTACATCTGCAGCGAGCAGGGGGTGGAGATCGAGGTCGAATACCCCCGCGGCACGAAGCCGATGAAGGTGCTGAACTTCTGCGCGAACAACTACTTGGGGTTGTCGAGCCACCCGGACGTGGTCACCGCCGCCCACGAGGGGCTCCGCGAACGCGGCTACGGGATGAGCAGCGTCCGTTTTATCTGCGGCACGCAGGACATCCACAACGACCTGGAGAAGAGAATCGCCGCGTTTCTCGGTAAGGAGGACGCGATTCTTTTCGCGAGTTGCTTCGACGCGAACGCGGCGCTCTTCGAGGTGCTTTTCGACGAGAACGACGTGATCATCAACGATCGGCTCATCCACGCGAGCCTGATCGACGGGATACGTCTCTGCTCCGCCCAGCGGGATAGCTTCAAGAACGCGGACATGAAGCATCTCGAGAAGAAGCTGAAGATGTGGAAGGAGCGGGCGCGCTCGATGGTCGTCGTGACCGACGGCGTCTTCAGCATGGACGGGATCCTGGCGCCGTTGGACGAGCTGTGCGATTTGGCGGACAAGTACGGCGCCATGGTGTTGGTGGACGACAGCCACGCCAGCGGCTTCATCGGAAAGACGGGGCGTGGGACGCCGGAGCATTTCGGTGTGATGGACCGAGTGGACATCATTACTTCCACGCTCGGGAAGGCGCTCGGCGGCGCGAGCGGCGGGTTGGTGGCCGGGCCGCGGGAGATCACGGAGATGCTTCGGAACCGCGGGCGGCCCTATCTTTTCTCGAACGCCGTGCCGCCTCCGATCATCACCGCCGCGATCCGCGTGATCGACCTGATCAGCAAGACGACGGAGCTCAGGGACAAGCTGGAGTGGAACGCCAAGTATTTTCGGGACAAGATGGAGGCGGCCGGTTTCGATCTCGTGCCGGGCGAGACGCCGATCGTGCCGGTCATGCTCGGCGACGCGAAGCTCGCCAACGACGTCTCCCGCGACATGCTGCACGAGGGGGTGTACGTGGTCGGCTTCAGCCATCCGGTGGTCCCGATGGGGAAGGCTCGGATCCGGGTGCAGCTCTCGGCGGCGCACACGAAGGAGCACATCGATAAAGCGGTGGACGCCTTCATCAAGGTGGGGCGGAAGCACGGGGTGATTCAGTAGGAAATCGCTTCATCGACACCGGCGGAATTCGGGAGAGAGGAGAATGAAGGGTCTGATCGGCGCCGCGCGGGCGGCGGACATCCTTCTCGTTCTGCTCGTCGCGCTCGCGCTTTTCCATGTGCTGATTCTGCTCGGCGTTCTTCCTTCCGGGATCGTTTGGGGAGGGAGGGCGGAGGGCGCGGCCGGCGGCTTCCGGGCGATGGAGGCGGTGTCGCTGGCGATCACCGGGATCATGGCGTTCGTCGTCGCCGCGCGAGCCGGACATCTCGGTTCGCCGAGGCTCGGAAAGGCGGTCCGCGCCGCCCTCTGGGTGATGTTCGTTTATTTCTTGCTCAATATCGCCGGCAATCTCGCCTCCCGGTCCGGCGTGGAAAGGGCGGTTTTCACTCCCTTCAGCGTGATCCTGGCGCTTCTCGTTTTGCGTGTCGCGTCGGAAAGGAAATGACCGCGCCGCGAGGGGGATTCCCGCCGTCTACGGCAAAACCCCCCGGAGTTCGACGATCGCGGAAGAGGATGAAGCGGTATGCGTAAAAACGATTGGAACTTTCTTGTCGACGCGGCGGCCCTCGCCGCGCTGCTTCTTCTGCTCTCCACGGGGATTCTGATCCGCTACGTCCTCCCGGCCGGATCAGGGCATTTCCTCGCCCTATGGGGAATGGACCGGCACGAGTGGGGAACCGTACACTTTTGGATCGCCGTTGTTTTTCTCGCTCTCATGGCGATCCATCTGGTCCTGCACTGGTCGTGGATCGCCTGCATGATTCGGTGGCGTCCGGCGGAGGGAGCCGCTCCGACGGCGAGGCGCGAGCCGCGGGTCGTCGCCGCGCTCCTCGTTCTTTTTCTGATCGCTCTTCTCGCGCTCGCCCCCTTCTTCGGGCGGGTCGATGAGACCGAGCGCGGAGGCGGCCGGGGCCGCGAGGGGCACGAGATTTCGAGATGAGGGTCATCCGCGAGGCGGTGGAGCGGCGCCGGGGCGGGAAGGGGCGGCCCCGCTCCGCGAAACAACTCCCTCCGGCGCCGCGGAGATATCGGCGATCCGCCGCCCCTTCACCGATTCCGATGGTGTAGATTCGTACCGAACGAGGCGAGGAGGAGGCAGACATGGCCGGGAAGACGAAAATCGGAATCATCATCTGCGACCGTTACCGCCGCTGCGCGGGGGGGAAGTGCTTCCGGGCGATGCGGAACCGGGAGGGCGCCTTCGACATCTATAAGGAATCGGAGATCGAGCTGGTCGGATACACGACGTGCGACGGCTGCCCCGGCGGCAACATCGAGTACGCCGGCGACGAGATGGTAAGGAACGGCGCCGAGGTCGTCCATCTGGCGACCGGCCTCGTCGTCGGCTATCCGCCCTGCCCCTACATCGACACGTTCAAGGACTTTCTCGAAAAACGGTACGGAGTCCGGGTGGTCGTCGGCACCCATCCGATCCCTAAAAAGTACCTGGACATGCACGCCCGCCTGGGAACCTGGAAGGATGACGCCTGGAAACCCGTCCTCGTGCCGACCATGAGTGACGAGGAGACACGCGAGAGTTATGACTGAGCGCGGCCGACCGGATCCCGGTCGGTGACGGATCGGGTGTTCACCGGGAAAGAGCACGCCCACAACCACGGTCAGATCGGCAACATCGGACTCCCCCTCCACGTGATGCGGGACTGGATCGACGAGAAAACCGGCTGAGGACGGGAATGCGTCGTCGCCGGCCGGTCGTTTTCTTCTTGCGCCGCGGCCGCGGATCGGCATATTCGTTCCATGTAAAGAAAAGAAGAACCGGCAATCCGCGTGAAGGAGGTTGGCATGAAGAAGAATCCGTTTCTTGTCGTTTTTTGTTTCGTCCTTCTTCTTCTCACGAGCTGCGCCGGCGGGCGGCCGCCGTCGGAGAAGCCCGTGCCCGTCGAACCGGCCGAACCGGGGGGAGAGGTGCGGATCTCCTTCATCGGGATGAGCAGCTGGTCGCACTGCCCGTTGTCCACCGAGACCGACTGCGAGTGGCACCTGATCGACGGCAGGCGCGTCGAGGTCGGGACGATCGGGATCCGTTTGGCCTCGGTCTCCCACGGGCCTCTGCGGGACGGAGACGTGATCGTCGTCACCGAGGAGGGGGCGATCTACGTGAACGGCGGCCTCCGGATGCCCAACGACCCGGGCGGCGATATCCCGAAGGACTTCGCGCCGCCGCGCCGGAGTGACGTCACCTACACCTTTTTAGGGACCGGTGGTTTCAAGCGGGCCGCCTACCACGAGGAAATGGCCGTCGATCTGCGGGACGGCCGGCTCTTCGAGGTGAAGAACGGCACGATGCGCCTGGACGGCGCTTCCCACGGCGAGGTACACGCCGGCGACGACGTGGTGGTGGCCGCCGACGGGCGAATCTACGTGTTCGCCCAGCTGCGGCCGACCTGGCCGGAGGATTGACCCGGCGGCTCCCGGACCAATAAGGAAGAATGCATGAAGGGTTCGTGGCAGGAAGACCCCGCGTTTTTCAACGATCTTTTCGATTTGCTGGATCGGATCTTCCCGGGCGTTCGCGGCGGGGCGGAGGATATCCGGCGATACGGCGTTTCCTGGGAATCGGTGTCCACCCCCTTCGTCCTCTATAGGGGAGGGCGTGTCGTCTCCCACGTCGGCGTGATCGGGCTGCCGTTGATCTTGGGAGGGCGCCCCGCGCGGGTCGGTTCGGTTCACGCCGTCGCCACCGATCCGGACCACAGGCGCAAGGGCTACTACCGCGCGCTCATGGAGGAGGCGATCGAGGATTCCGCGGGCCGCTTCGACACGCTGATTCTGACGACCGAGAACCCGGAGTACTACGAGCCCTTCGGTTTCCGGCGCATCGGGGAGCATCGCTTCGTCACGGTCCGGCGTTCGCGGGGGCGCGAGGGCGCGCTCCGCGTTCTCGACCTCGGCGACGCCGCCGATATCGCCCTGCTCCATCGCCTGCTCGAAACGCGGGAACCGGTGTCGCGGATTCTCGGCGTGGTGAATGAGAAGACGGTGTTCCTCTTCAACGAAGGGCACAGGTCGCTCCATTACGCCGAGGATCTGGACGCGGTCCTCTGCGTGGAGAGAGAGGGGACGCGGCTCCGGCTCTACGACGTGGTCGCGCCGGAGTTGCCCGGTTTGGACGCGATTCTCGAAAGTATTCCCGGCCCGGTCGAGGAGACGGTCTTTTTCTTCACGCCGGACCGATTGACCCGCGAAGCACGGGCCGAACCCCGGCTCTTCCAATACGGCGGGCCCTCCTATCTGATGGCGCGCGGACCGTTCGCGGCCGAAGGGATTCCCTTCGCGCTCCCCCGTTCCGTCCGCACCTGAGCGCATCGGGCGCCGTGAATCCCACTCACCGAACGCGTTGTAATACAAGGTGATACCGCGACATTCGCCGCCATTTCTTGACGGCCTTCTCCGGATAAATTAGGGTTCCACAGACGTTTCATTCTCGACCCGAAGGGACGGGTCATCAGGGGGCGGTACGGCTCGCTTTCATCCATCCCATGAATCCGTATCCCCTGACACGAAGTCACACTCGATCAGTGTAGAGTGCGCGCCGACCCGGCCGCGGCGGCGCGCGTCGGAACCCCGAAGGAGGAAATCATGGGGATGATGAAAGAGTTCAAGGCGTTCGCCATGCGCGGCAACGTGGTCGACATGGCGGTCGGTATCGTGATCGGCGCGGCTTTCGGTAAGATCGTTTCCTCGGTCGTCGCCGACGTGATCATGCCCCCCATCGGTCTTTTGCTGGGCGGGGTCGACTTTTCGAATCTCGCGATCACCTTGAAGGCGGCGGTCGGAGAAAGCCCCGCCGTTCTGCTGAGCTACGGCAAGTTCATCCAGACCATCCTGGACTTCGTGATCATCGCCTTCGCGATCTTCATGGTGATCAAGGCGATGAACTCGATGAAGAAGAAGGAAGAGGCGGCGCCGGCGGCTCCGCCCGCCCCTTCCAAGGAAGAGACGCTTCTGACGGAGATCCGCGATCTGCTGAAGCGGTAAGTATCGCCTCCACGATCGTCCGCGAAAAAAGGGGGCCGGCGCCGGGACGAGCGGCGCCGGTCCCGCCCCGAACCGCCCGCAATGGTCCGGTCGATCCTCATCGAATCGGTCGGTCTTTCCGCGCGTCGCCGCCGATTCTTTTTGCCGCCGGGCGTCCCCATCCCTCATGCTCTCTTAAAGACGCGGCGCGTTCCGGCTCGTCGCCGGCTTCGCCGGACGAACCCGAAAGGGAGGAGAAGATGGACCGACTCCTTTGGATGCCCGGACACGAGGTTCTCGTGCGCGACATCGTCCGCGCGGAAAACGCCTCTCTCTACGATTCGCGCGGGAGGCGCTACGTCGATCTCGAGTCCGGCGTCTGGTGCGCCTCCGTCGGACACGGACACCCGCGGGTGCTGCGCGCCCTCCGGGAACAGGCGGAAAGGATCGCACACGCCGGTTTCTCCTACGCCGCGCCGGTCGTCGAGGAAGCGGCCGTCGAGATCCTTTCCCTTCTCGGGATGGAGGGGGGGCGCTGCGTGTTTCTCTGTTCCGGGAGCGAGGCGGTGGAGTACGGCGCGCGGTCCGCGCGGATGATCGCCGAAAAACCGCTCCTGATGACCATGGCCGATTCCTACTTCGGCGCCTATGGGGACGCGACGGCGCGCGGCGCCGGTTCGTGGTTCGATTTGGATTGGTTCCCCTGCGCTGTTTGTCCGCACGACGGGGATTGTTCCGACCGATGCGAACGCTGGGCGTCGATCCCCTTCGATCGAATCGGCGGTTTCCTCTTCGAACCGGGCAGCTCCTCCGGGCTGGTCCGCTTTCCGCCCCGCCGGCTCGTCCAAAATATCGCGCGGGCGGTGCGCGAGGGGGGAGGCCTCGTCTTGGTGAACGAGGTGACCACGGGGATCGGTCGTACCGGGGCATGGTTCGGGCACGAGCATTACGGGATCGCGCCGGACGTGGTCGCGATGGGGAAGGGGCTCGGCGCCGGTTACCCGGTCAGCGCGACCGCCTTCTCGCCCGTCGCGGCGGAGCGGCTCGGCGGCCGGGACGTCCCCTACGCCCAATCGCATCAGAACGATCCTTTGGGAGCCGCGGTCGCGCGGGAGGTGATTCGCTTGATCCGGGAAGAGGGGCTCGTCGAGCGGGGGCGCGAAATCGGCGCCTTTCTCGCCCACGGGTTGGAGGAGATCCGGTCGCGGACCGATCGGATCGAGGAGATCCGCTCGCGCGGGCTTCTGATCGCCGTGGAGCTGCGCGACGGCGCGGGCGCTCCCTTCACCGCCGGCGTTCATCGAGAACTGGCGCGTCGCGGGTTTCTCGCCGCCCGGAGACCCGGCCGGAACGTGCTTCGGATCGACCCGCCCCTCACCATCGAACGCGCCGACGTGGAGGCTTTTCTGCTGGCGTTCGAGGAGACGTTGGGCGGGGTGAAGGCGACCGGCTGAGCGGGGGAAGCGCGTGTTCGACTGTTTGAGACAGAACGGAGAGGCGGCCGCATGGATCGCGGGCGCGTCGCTCGCCGCCTTTCTCTTCGCGCTCGCCGCCGTCCCCCGCCTGGTCGTTCGGATCCCGCCGGACTATTTCGCCCCCGGGAAGCGCCGCGGGGTTCTCTGGGCGAATGCGAACCCGGTCCTCCGTATCCTTCTGCTCGTTCTGAAGAACGCCGTCGGCGCACTCTTTCTCCTGGCCGGAATCGCCATGCTCTTCCTGCCGGGCCAGGGATTGCTCACCATTCTCGCCGGAATCGCCCTTCTCGATTTTCCGGGGAAGTTTCGTCTCGCGCGTTGGCTCGTCTCGCGCGGTCCCCTTCTCCGGACGATCAACCGTCTCCGGCGTCGCGCCGGGAGGCCACCCCTCGTCGTCTAGATCCGAACGCGGCGGCGGTGGCGCCGGCATCCGACGGTCCGAAACATTTTCCTGTTGTGTTCCCCTCGGCCTCCCGCCTACCATGTTCGCGTTCCATGCAAGACGCGTGATCCACATTCCAGGCGAATCCATAAAAGGGCAAGGCGCGATCTTTTGTTTATAAGCAATACAATGAGGATTTAATGTGAATTTTCGCGTGGTCGCCCGGCGGTGGGGTATGAGGGTTTTTGATGCGGCCGACCTGATCGGTTCGGCCTTGTGGGGGAGCCGGGAGTATGCGCGGTTGGTGGTTGTCGGACATGCTCGGACGGGAACCAATTATTTGATAGACGGACTCACGACCTCCAAGCACGTACGCATGTACAACGAGATCTTTTCCAATGAATATCGGGAGGTCGGACGGGATTTCGAAAGACGGCTTCGGAGGCTTTACAGAAAAAGGTCTCCTTCCGTTCGGTGTGTCGGCTTTAAGCTGTTCGACTATCATTTGACCGATTCGGAGTGGCGGGAGTTTCTAGAGCACAAAGAGTTCAAGGTCATTCATCAGACGAGAAAAAACCGCCTTCGGATGATCGTGTCTCTCGATATCGCGTTCGCCACGAATCAATGGGTCGATTTCGACGCGAAGGCAACCCTCTCCCAACGCCGGATCCGGGTCGAAACAAAAGACCTTCTGGAACGAATCGGCAACATCGAGAAGGTGGAGAGGAAGATCGAAGAGCGCTTTGCGGATCGGGATACGATCACCGTTACATACGAGAGGCTCGCGGCCGATCCCTTTACGGAATTTCGGAGGATCGGCGTGTATTTGGGAGTGTCGGATATCGATCCGGGTAAGATCAGAATGAAGCGGCAGAACCCGGAACCCCTGCGGGATCTCATCTTGAACTATGGTGAAGTGGAAGAAACTCTGCGGGATACCCCCTACGCGAACGACCTTCTCTCTTGATCGACCCGCCTTTTCTTCTCTTGGATCCTATTCGATTACGGTGGATTTCGGTTGCCGGGCGGGATAAGCTGAAGGCGTCTGGAGCGAAACAGGGCGTTCCGCGCGAAGAGCGGCGGCGGCGCTCCTTGTTTACCAATGCGTTACGGGCCCAAGCGAAAGGAGGTCGCTATGGCGGACAAACCGGCGGCCGGCTGCGCGCGCCCGACGGGCGGGCCGGTCGGCGAACCGGCGAAGAAACCGAAAGCGGACGCACCCCAACCGGAAGGAGGGACGGGACAGATGATTCTCGTAGGGAGAAAAGCTCCCGACTTCACGGCCCCGGCGTATCACAAAGGGGCCTTTATCAACGTCCAGCTCTCGGAGCATCTGGGCAAGTGGGTGGTCCTCTGCTTCTACCCCGGTGACTTCACATTCGTCTGAGCTACCGAAGTGTCGGCGGTCGCCGACAAGTACGCGGAATTCCAGAAACTGGGCGTCGAAGTTCTGTCGATGAGCGTGGACAGCATGTTCGTGCATAAAATGTGGAACGACCAAGAACTCTCCAAGATGGTGAAGGGGGGCGTTCCCTTCCCGATGCTCTCCGACGGCGGCGGCAAGGTGGGGAGTGTGTACGGCGTGTACGACGAGGACGCGGGCGTGGAAACGCGTGGCCGGTTCCTCATCGACCCGGACGGCGTCGTCCAGGGCTACGAGGTGCTCACGCCGCCGGTGGGCCGGAACGTTTCGGAGACGCTCCGGCAGATCCAGGCGTTCCAGCACGTGCGTAAGACGAAAGGGGCCGAGGCGATGCCCTCCGGTTGGAAGCCGGGGAAGATGACGCTTAAGCCCGGCCCGGATCTGGTCGGTAAGGTCTGGGAGGTATGGAAGACCGACATGGCCTGGGATTGACGGACGGGCGCCGCGTCCCAGCCCGCCGATGATGCATGACACGAACGGCCCGGCGGGTCGATCTTCCCGCCGGGCCGTGTTCTCGTCCGGAAGCGCGCGGGCGAACGGCCCGGGGAGGATGGACCGATGACGGAGGAAGGGCGCCCCCGCGCCGTGACGGTGATCGCCGTCGTGAACGGCGTGGCGGGCATCGTCACGTTTCTTTTCTGGGCGCTCGTGTACGCGCGTCTTTTCCGTGGCGCGCCGATCGAGGACCCGGCGATTCGCGCCTCCGCTTCGGGGACGCTCGGCTTTCTGGTCGGCGACTTGGTCTGGGCCGTCCCTCTCCTTTTCGCGGCCGCCGCCGGCGTGCGGCGCCTGCGCGTGTGGGGCCGGGACGCCGCTCTGATGGCCAACGTTCTCTGGGTCTACTCGATGACGGTGATCTGGGTGCGCGACCTGCACGCCGGATCGGTGAGCCCCGGCGCGCTTCTCTTCACGCCCTTCGCGATCTTCGCCGTCTGGGCGACCGCCTATCTTTGGAAGAAGCGGAATCTCTTCGCCGCGTAGAGAGCCGAAGGTGAATCCATGGGCAACCCGGAGGAAGAGAAGGCGGTGTGGACATCGGATCAAATCTTCGGTGGGGGCGAATGACCGGGGCGTTCCTCGCGCCATCCCTTCTTGAAGAGGATCAACCGATCAGCCAGTGAAACAATTTTCGCCCGAAGAGGACGCCGATCCCGCAGAGCGCGACGCTCGCGACGAGGTAGGTCACGGCGGAAAAGCCCTTTCCGCGCAGAAAAAGGTCCATCGTCTCGTGGGAAAAGGCGGAAAAGGTGGTGAAGCCGCCGAGGAAACCGATCACGCCGAGAAGACGGAAGTGATTACCGGGAAAGGTGCGCTCGCCGAGTTCGATGGCGAGCCCGATGGCGAGGCATCCGAGCACGTTCACGAGGAGGGTGCCGACGGGGAGGGCGGACTCGCCCACCATTTGCTGCACCCGCGACGCGAGCGCCCAGCGCGCGACGGCGCCCGCGAACCCACCACACCCCACGAGCATGAACTCCCGCACGACGAACTCCTCCGGACGAACGGTTCGGTAGGAGTCATCAGCGAAAGCACGGTGACCGGCGGACTCCATCGCCTTGCAAGACAATAGGATATCGGCTTTCACCGGTTTCGTCAAGCAACGTTCTCTTCGGGGAAGCGCCGCTCTTGTTTTGTATTGATCCTCATTATGAATTTGTTAGTTTGACGGAGGCGACACGGATCGTTCTGCACCCGCGGTTTCTGGTCTTTTCCTCGCCGGGCTCCCGGGAGAGACGCGTTTTGGGCGGCGGATACTACGAGCAACGACTCTCCGCCGAACGGCTCCGGCGTTGTTACGCCGTCGCCCCGCCGCCGGCGCGCGCCTATCTGAAAGCCGAGATCGAACACATCCTCTCCCGGTTGGGCGCCGCGGACGCGGTGCTCGAACTCGGTTGCGGATACGGGAGGATCCTCGCGTTCCTCGCGCCTCGGGTGCGCGTTCTCTGGGGGATCGACAGGAGCGTGGCGAGCCTCGCCCTGGCGCGCGAGGCGGCGGCCCCCTTCGTCAACATTCGACTCGCGGCGATGGACGCCGCCCGTCTCGCCTTCCGGTACCGCTCCTTCGACGCCGTGATCTGCGCGCAGAACGGAATATCCGCTTTCGGCGTCGACCCGGTCCGTCTGATCGGCGAGGCGCTCCAGGCCGCGCGCCCCGGCGGTAAGATCCTCGTCTCGAGCTATGCGGATCGTTTTTGGGAGGATCGTCTCGACTGGTTCGAGGCGCAGGCGAGGGAGGGACTTCTCGGGCCGATCGATCGCCGGCGGACCGGCGACGGTGTAATCGTTTGCGAGGACGGTTTTCGCGCCGGCATCGCCCGCCCCGCCGACTTCGAGAGATGGACGGCCGAGTTGGGCGTCACGGGACGGATCACCGAGGTGGCCGGTTCCAGTCTTTTTTGCGAGATCGTCGCGCCGGACGAGGGGCGCGGGGGGGAGGCGAACGGATGAGCGGGATCGACGCCGCCGCCATGGAGGAGCTGGAGGAGTTCTACCGGGATCTCGAGAAGAGGCTCGATCCTCTCCGCGCGCTTCACCAGGAAAGGCTGCGCTGCGGCGCCGGCTGCGCCGACTGCTGCGTGGACGGGATCACCGTCTTCGGCATCGAGGCGGACAGGATCCGCCGCCGCCGCGCCGGCATCCTCGACGGGGAAGAGCCCGCCCCCGTGGGCGTCTGCGCCTTTCTCGACGGAGGAGGGCGGTGCCGCATCTACGAGGACCGGCCCTACGTCTGTCGCACGCAGGGGCTCCCGCTCCGCTGGATCGAGCGCCGGCCGGACGGGATGGTGGCGGAGATGCGGGACATCTGCCCGCGGAACGAGGAAGGCCCGCCCGTGGAGGCCCTCGACGCCGGTGCGTGCTGGACCCTCGGCCCCTTCGAGGGGAGGCTCGCCGGATTGCAGGCGGCGGTCGACGGCGGGGAGGGATCGCGCGTCCCCCTCCGTTCTCTCTTCCGGCGCGGCGCGGCTCTTCCGCCGGAGGGTGGGAAGAAAACGTGAACCGCCCGGTTTCCCGCTTCGCTTGGCGGGGAGGCGCGGCGCTGGTACAATTGAACGGTCGGCCTTCGACGGGATGACCGTCGCGGGTCCAGGCGCTCCCCGCCGCGAGGGAATCCCCGAACCCGTCGCGGACTCCCGGCGGAGCGCGCCGGTCCATTAAGGAGGAACATCATGAAGCTCTGTTTTCCCGTGCTGGAGGATCGGGGTCTCGAAGGCATCCCCCACGAACACTTCGGCACCGCCCCCTATTTTTTTCTGTGCGACACCGAGTCGGAGGAAACCTCTCTCATCGATAACCGCGGCGCCCATCAGGCCCACGGCGGTTGCGCGCCCGTGGATACGTTGCAACAGGCGTCGGTGGAGGCGGTGATCGTCGGCGGGATCGGCCCCCGCGCCGTCGCCCGGTTCCAGGCGGCGGGAGTAAGGGTCTTCCGCGCCGTCCCCGGCACGATCGGGGACCATGTCGATCTGGTGCGCGAAAACCGGCTCCCCGAATGGGGATCGAGCGACTCCTGCGGGGGCGGCGAACACGGTTGCGAGTAGTCCGTACGCGTCCGTCCATCCGAATCCCTCCGGCGGCGGGGCGAAACACGCCGCCGGTCCGGTCCCTATGCGCTTCATTTCGTGCGGCTCGTAAAACGGCAGGCGGCGGACCGGGTGCGTCGAGGCCGGAAACCGCCGCTCCATGAAAGGAGAATGCATGAGAAAGAGGACGGCTCTCGCGGCCGCCTTCGCCCTTGTTCTTCTGCTGGCGGCGTGCGGCGGGAAGGAGAAGGCGACGGTGACTCGCGCGGATTCGTTGGAGGAGGCGAAAACGATCGCGTCGCGAAGCGGATCGATGATCGTGGTCGACTTCTTCTCCAGCACCTGAGGACCCTGCCGGGAGTTCACCCGTGTGGTGGACGAAGCGGATCCAGTTCTGGTCGCGGCGCTGGGAAATCACGTTCTCTGGATCGTGAGCACCGATGAAGAGGAGGGGCGGACGCTCGCCGAATCGTACGGCGTGAGCGGCATTCCCGCATTCATCCTGATGAATCCGGCGGGAGAGGTCGTCGACCGCTGGTCCGGTTTCGGCGGCTCCGAAAAGTGGGCGGAGCGACTCGCCGAGGCGGTGTCCGATCCGACGCCCGCCGCGGAGAGGGAGACGCGCTTCGCCGAGTCGCCGACGGTGGAGGACGCCCTCTTCCTCGGCCGGATCGCCGACGAGAGCGAGCGTTACGGGGAGGCGATCGCGTACTTCGACCGGGCGATCGCGCTCGATCCGGAAGCGGCGCGCGAGGGGGACGCCGCGCACAAGCGTTTCGCCGCCGCCTTCTTCGCTTTCCTGCAGGGAAAGCTCTCCGTGGAGGAGGCGGGGCCGGTGATCGAATCGACTCTGGCCGACGCGGAGACGGAGGAGGCATCGATCATGGCCTTCGCCCGGCTCGCTTTCCTCGGCGTTCGCACGATCGGCCTGGAGCCGATGGAGCCCTATCTCCGGCTCGCCTATCCTCGGGTCATGGCGTCGGAGAACGAGAAGTACGTCGGCGAAAAGAAGAATTTCCTTCTCGAATACACCGTCCAAATCGAGAAGGACCCCGAGCGCGGCCTCGCACTGAAGCGGGAACTCCTTCCCGAGGGATGGGAGAACGACGCCGGGGAGTTGAATCAATTCGCCTGGTGGTGCTTCGAGAACGCCGTCAATCTGGAGGAGGCGGAGGCGCTCGCCCGGCGCGGCGCCGAACTGGCCGAGAGCGACGGGCATCGCGCGAGCATACTCGACACGGTCGCGGAGATCGTCAATCTGCGGGGGGACCCGGCGGAGGCGGTTCGCCTGATCGAGAGGGCTATCGAGCTGGACACCACCAGGGTTTATTTCCGCGAACAACTCGATCGTTTCCAAGGGATCCGGGACGCGGCGGCCGCGAAGGGGTAACGCGAGGAAAGGGAGGGCGCCCGCTCCGCGACCGAACGACTCCGTTTCATCGCGCGCCGAGGGGGCGACCGCAAAAGAAAAGGGGCGGCGGACCAAGTGCCCGCCGCCCCGCGCTTTTATCTGCGATCGTTGTTCCCCGCCGTTACCCGACGATCACGACCTGAAGCACCATGATCACGATGCCGATGAGGGCTCCGCCCGCGATCACGCCGGCGCAGATCGTCTCCTGGTTGTCCACGACGTTGATTTTCATCCAGCCGTCGGGATTTTTGTGGCGCTGCGCGAGCGCCCAGAAGATGAAGGAGCCGAGGAACATCGCCCAGGCGTCGCTGAAGCGGAGCACGAAGGCGAGCCCCATGCCGACGCCGCTGATGGGCCAGCGGTTCTTGGTGGTGATCTTCAGTATTTCGAAAACGATGCCGAGGATCGCGCCGATCACCACCGCGACGAGGGCGGTCGGATCGAGAATGCTGAAGCCCTGCGTGAGCACCTCCGCCACCGCCCGCCAGATCATGGCGGCGATCATCGGGAGTTGGTCGGTGCCGAAGACGTCGATGTTCCCGCGGAAGAGGGCGTAGTAGAAGATCGGCGTGCAGGCGAATCCGCCGGCGAGGATGCCGAGGATGTGGCCGGTCGCCTGGAGGCGCGGCTTCCCGCCGAGCATGTACCCCGGCTTGATGTTCATCAGCAGATTCGACGCGTGGCCGGCCACCTCGCCGGTGATGCCGGCGGTCATCAGGTTGGTCGGCGTGTTGCCGGGGGCGAGAGCGGCGTAGGTGAGCTGGGTCAGCTTGCCGAGGGCGCCCGTCGGGGTGATCGCCGTGAGGCCGGTGGAGTTCGCCGCGATCAGCGTGAACACGAAGACGAGCGGGATGGCGATGACGCCGAGCCACCACTCAACGCCGAAGAAAACGTGCCCCATGATAATCACCGCGGCGCCGACGACCGGGATGCCGAGGGCGAAGACCTTCATCGGCAGCTCGATTCCCTTCAGGATATCGACTTCCTTCTCCATGCCGTTGTTTCGCGAGCGAATGTTCTGGAAGGCGCTGATCAGCATTTGGGGCTTGGAGAAGAAGGAGAAGAGGGAGGCGGTGGTCATCATCGCCACGCCGCCCCAGAGGGACCACATGGTGATTCCCCGGAAGCCGGTTTCGACGATGATCCCCTTCTGGATCAGGATCGGGGCGAGAATGAAGTAGTTGAGCACCGCGCCGATGAGGAGGGAGACGCCGGTGCGGATCCCCATCAGTCCGCCGGCGCCGATCATGACGATCTCG
>JAFGGD010000010.1 GCA_016930695.1 Candidatus Eisenbacteria bacterium | reverse complement strand
GCTTGATGGGCCGCGCTTCGCGGCCCGAAAGCGGCTGGGAACAGCCGCCGGCCCGATGGATCCGACGCGAAGCGTCGGATCCATCGCCTTGCCGCTCAGCCGCGCGACCGAAAAACGCGTCGGCTGAAGCTGCTTGTTGGAACGTATTCTTGAACACAACTACCCTAATACCCCGACTTCCCAGAATAATGGTGCGCTCGCGTTCATCTCGGCGGCAGGTCCATAGGAGCACTAGCCTCCTCCTCCGCCGAACGTACAGAGTGGGTGGTGACCTCCGAGTCTATTACTCTGAGCAGCTCGATTGAGAAAGCGCGGTTGATCATTATTGAGGTGCCACTTCTCGGAGCCGTTTTCTGCCAGGCTTCCCGAATAATAGCCACGACTCGACCAGACCTGTCTAAGACGGGGCCACCGGAGTACCCTGGGATGGCTTTGCCCTCAAACTCAAGGAAATCCACCGACATGCCTGTCGGCGCGAGAGCAGTGCCCTTTGCGATCACAACGGCGTCCCAGATAATGAAGCGCCTAACGCGAATATCCCAACCAACGTACTTGATGATATCGCCGGTGTGTACACGCGTAAAATCGCCAAACTCGAGAGCCTCTCGCTGTGAGCCAGCAGTCCGCTGCAGGAGAGCGACGTCGTAGGAGGGCAGGTTCTGCCGAAGTGCCATTCTGTATCTGTATTCTGATTCGAACCCCTCAAACCAAAGAGTATCGCGGACCACCACGTGGGAACACGTATAGATGGACTTGGACTTGCCGGCCACGAATGCGGTGCCGATGGCTGTTGAATCTGTTCCGGAAATAAGAACGCGGCCGACAGTTTTCTCGAACTGACGATTGTCGTCACACGAGGCGGCACCGACAAAGATGAGGAGGAGAGCGACCGAGCTCAAGATGTATCTCACTACGACTCTATCCCCCAATCCCAGCCCTGAAGCACCTTCGGCGATCGGATCCATCAGTGTGTATATAGTTTCTCTATAACTCCTTCGGACCACAGAACCGCTTGAGAATATCCTGAAAGGGATGCGGTTTTAATGCCAAATCTCGCAAAGAGATGTGCCGGGAATAATTCTTAGTGTCGGGTTTTATCTGGTTTCTCCTTTTTCCCTTTGGTGATTTCTCCTCAAGAGTCCCCAAGGGCTCTGGATGGTCCTGCGGATAGCCTTCCAACAGGGAAGCAGATCCAAGGTGCGGTGGATATTCCAAGGGATTATAGACTGCGAAGGTCGTGGTGTCAAATGGGTTGGGATAAGGAGTGGATTCGGTGGCGGATACCTTTTCGCTTCATGGGGAGAAGGGATCGCCCGCGCCGTACTCCGGCCGGATGGGTCCGCGTCGGTGGGGCATCCGGCGCGAAAATCTCCCGCCGGATCCCGCCGGACGGAAAGGATTGAACCGGACATCGCCCGGGACGCCCCCGCTAGGAGACTCCCGCCCCATTCGCCTCGCAAGGGCTTGAGCGGAGGACAACAGCCGCGAGGTATTTAACGGCGGGGCTTACCGGAGGCCGCCCGGCGTGGGGCGGCGGCGCGACCGCTCACCCGTCGTGAACGATCCGCCGCCGCCCCCTCTTCTTTCGCGCAAACGCCGGTATAGGCCCTGCGCCTCTACGCTTTCATCATCTGCCCGGAGGGCATCATGTCATCCGACGGCGGCTGTCCGTGCTGCTGGCGATACTCTTTCCTTTTGCATTGGTCCATTTTGGACCCCTTGCAGTATTGCTGGATCAATCCCCTGCAAGCCAGCGCATTCGCCGTTTCATACTTCTTGAAGAATCCACAGGTTTCCAACAATTCACATGCTTGTTCCATCTATTCCACCTTTCCTTTCCTGAGGCGTCCATTCCGCATCGACCGCAATGTGCCGCGCTCCATTCCGAGAACGACCCGCCCTACCGGAAACGGAGCGGCCTTCTTATTCACGGGCCTACCATGAAAAGAAGCCGCGGGTTCGGCCCCATCGGCCGATCAGGCGGAGCGTTCCGTGCCGCAATTCTCGCCGTGATCGCTCCTTCCCGTTCAAATCACGGCCTTTTCCGACATCCCTGTTTCCATGCCGGGTGAATGCTCCACTTCCGATGTGGGTCCACCCCTCTCTCGAGTCATCGTCCGGAACGTTCATCCTGATAAGATGCAAACAGGAATTTTCTACCTCCGGACATCCGGCGATATACATTATCGGCATGAAATGCAATATGTTACGCGGTCCCACCTTCTTCGCGACTGAGGCGATTTCGGTGATATCCATACTTGTCCTGGTGGAGGAATACGCGGTACCGGACACCTTTTCGCGCTCTACGCCATGAAATGAGATGGGCGGAGGTGGGTCGGCGAGGAAGTCCCGGAGCGCGGAAGCGCGAAGGGGGAAGCATCCGGACCGTCCCCCGAAGGGAGAGCCGGCGTGGGAATGAGGGGATCTTACGACCCGGAGAGCTAGCGCTTCGCGGGGTCTTCGCTGTTGTCCAGCGCGCGGGAGACTCTCGCGCCGGCCGCTTCGGACCATCGGGTGAGGCTCGCGTAGAGGACCGGCACGATGATGAGTGTGAGGAACGTGGAGACGGCGAGGCCGAAGATCACCGCGACGCCCATCGGCCCCCACCAATCCGTGCTCTCGCCGCCCACCAGGATCCTTCCCGATCTAAAATCAATCGACAGGCCGGTCACGAGCGGGATCAGACCGAGAATGGTGGTGACCGCCGTGAGCACCACCGGCCGCAGACGGACCGTCCCCGCCTGGATGATCGCCTCCGTCTTCTCCAGGCCGCGGGCGCGCAGCTTCTGGATGTAGTCGATCAGCACGATCGCGTTGTTCACCACCACGCCGGCGAGAGAGATCACCCCCACCCCGGTCATGATGATCCCGAAGGGCATGCGCAGAAGGATCAGCCCCCAGAGAACGCCGATGAAAGAGAGGAGCACAGAGATGATGATCACAAGCGGCAGGACGATCGAGTCGAACTGGCTGATCAGCACGAGGAGAATCAGCAGGAGCGCGATCCCGAAAGCCGTCTTGAGGAACGCCGACGCCTCGTCCTGGTCCTCCGTCTCGCCGGAGAAGCGGATCGAATAACCGGGCGGGAGCTGGAAATCCTCGAGGCGGGCGATCACGTCCGCGAGCACGTCGTTGGGAAGGCGCCCCTCCGTTTCCGCCGTCACCGACACCACGCGATCCTGGTTCTTGCGGACGATCGTCCCGAGCCCGGCGGACAGCTCGAACTCGGTGAAGTTGGAGATCGGGATGTGGTCCCCTTCATAGAAGACGGTGATCCGGTCGAGCGTCTCGAAACCCTCCCGATCCTTTTCGCGGAAACGGACGGTGATGTCGTACTCGTCCTCCCCCACGCGGTACTTGCTCGCTTCGGTCCCCATCACCGCGGTCTGGATCGTCTGCGCGATCATCACCGTCGAGAGCCCGTAGAGCGCCGCCTTCTGCCGGTCGATCCGCACGCGCACCTCCGGACGCCCCTCGTCGAAATCGTCCTTGAGGTCCACCAGCCCCGGGATGTCCTTGATCTCCTCCCGCACCCGCTTCGCCAAACGTCCCAGCACGTCGAAGTCCTCGCCGAGCAGCTCCACGTCCACCGGCGCGCCGGTCGGGGGGCCGTCCTCCGGCTTGTCCACCTCGATGCGGGCGCCCGGGATGACGGAGAAACGCTCGCGCATCGCCTCGATCGTCTTGCGCGAGCTCTGCGAGCGGTCGTGATAATCGAGGAACTCCACCGTCACCCGCGAGGCGTGAGGCGTGCCGCCGCCGCCCCCCCAGTAGATGTCCGCCGAGGAGCCGACGGTGGCGACCACCTGCTTGATGTCCGGAAAATCGACGAGTCCGGCCTCGATTTGGCGGACGATCTCGTCGGACACCTCGAGGCGCGTGCCGAGCGGCGCGGTGACGTCGATGTAGGCGTACTCCGGATCCGTGTCGGGGAAGAACTCCACGCCGAGGCCGAAGATGCCGTAACAAACGATGGTGAGGATCAGAATGCCGAACACCCCTCCGACGGAAAGGCGGGGATGGCGGAGCGCCCACTGCAGGCGGGTCCGGTACTCCGCCTGCGCGCGGTGGAAGGCGCGGTCCACCACACTCTCCCGCGTCTTCCGCGGCACGGTGAGGAGGACCGAACAGAGCGTGGGATTGATCACCAGCGCCACGAAGAGGGAGGAGGTCAACGTGACGATCAGGGTGATGGGGAGGTACTTCATGAACTCGCCCACCATGCCGGGCCAGAAGATCATCGGCCCGAAAGCGCAGATCGTGGTGATCGTGGAAGCCACCACCGGCAGCGCCACCTCGTTGGTCGCCTTGGAGGCCGCCTCCACACGGCCGTAGCCCTCGGTTCGGTGGCGGAAGATGTTCTCCACGATCACGATGGCGTTGTCCACGAGCATGCCGAGCGCCAGGATCAGGCTGAAGAGGATGATCATGTTCAGCGTGTATCCGAGAAGCGAGAACACGAGGAAGGAGATCAGCATGCTGAGCGGGATCGCCACGGCGACGAAGAGGGAGTTGCGGAAGCCGAGGAAGGCGAAGAGGACCAGCACCACCAGAACGAGGCCGCTCAGGATGTTGTTCTCCAGCTCCTGCACCGTCTCCTTGATGAAATCGGACTGGTCGGTCACGATGGAGACCTCGGTGGTGGGCGGGAAGCCGGGGCGCATCTCCTCGACGATGCGCTTCACCTCGTCGGCGATCCGGACCAGGTTTTCGCCGGTCCGCTTCCGCACGCTCACGGTGATGCATTCCTCGCCGTTCTGCCGCGCGTAGGTGAGCCTCTCCTTGAAGCCGTAGCGCACCTCCGCCAGATCCCGCACGTAAACCGGCCGCCCCTCCGGCGCGGCGACCACCAGATCGCCCACGATGGATGGGTCGTCGAACTCGCCGGGGACGCGGACGGTGAAGTCCAGCTTCCCGCCCTCCACGCTTCCGCCCGGCATGGTCAGGTTCTCCTCGGCGATCGTCTCGATCACGTCGGAGAGGGCGAGGTCATAGGCGCGCAGCCGGACCGGGTCCACGTCGACCTGGACCTCCCGCTCCAGCTCCCCGCTGATGTCCGCGCTCAGCACGCCCGGGACCGACTCGATCCGGTCCTGGATCCTCTCGGCGACGGTCTTCAGGCGGAGCAGCCCGTAGCGCCCGGAGAGGTTCAGCATCATGATCGGAAAATCGTCGAAGCTGATCTCGGTGATGTACGGCTCCTCGATGTCGCCGGGCATCTCCGATTTCGCCAGGTTCACCTTGTCCCGCACCCGCTGGAGCGCCGATTCGATGTCCACGTTCGGCTCGAACTCCACCTCCACCGTCACCAGCCCCTCGGAGGTGTTGGAGCGCAGTTCCTTGACCTGCTTGATTTCGTCCAGCTTGGTCTCGAGCTTCTTGGCGACCAGCGACTCCATGTCCTTCGGGGAAACGCCGTAGTAGGCGACGCTCACCACGATCAGCGGCTGGGTGATGGAGGGGGACGCCTCCTTGGGAAGGGTGCGGTAGGCGGCGGCGCCCATGATCACGATGATCACGCAGAGCGTGAACACGCTCGTCTTGTGGGCGATGGAGAAATCGGAGAGGGACTTCATGCTCACCTCAGTCGATCACTTGGATCCGCTGGCCGTCCACCAGGTCCCGGTTCCCGACGACGATGAGCGACTCCGCCTCGGCGAGGCCGGCGTCGATGAGCGCCGTCTGGGCGTACACGCCCCCCACCGTGACCGGCCGCTCCACGGCGCGGCCGCCGGAGGCGAGGAAGACCGACTCGCCCTTCTCGGTCTCCACCACCGCGTCCTGGGGGATCACCACGGCGTTCTCGTGCACCTCCCTCACCATCTTCACCCGGACGGTCATCCCCGGGAGAAGCGCCCCGTCCGGGTTCGCCGCCTTCACGTCCACCATCACGGTGCGGGCGCTCCCGTCCACTTCGCGGCTCAGGAAGGCGACGGTCCCCTCGAAGACGCGGCCCGGCCAGGCGTCCGCCACGATCGTCGCGGGCTCGCCCACCTCGAGCGCGCCGACGCGCACCTCGGGGACGGGGGTTTCGATCCGCACGGCGCCGAGGTCGAGGAAGCGGACGAAGGGAGCGAGGGGCGAGGCGTAGTCCCCCACGTCGAGGAAACGGACGTCGACCCGCCCGTCGAAGGGGGCGCGGAGGGTGGCCCGTTCGTGCTGGGTGCGCGCGCCGTCGAAGCGCGCGCGGGCCGCCTCCATCTCGTGCTCGAGACGGGAGAGCTCGAACTCGGAGATCCCCCCCTTCTCGCGGAGCGCGCCGCTCCGTTCGTAGATGTCGCGGGCGACGGCGTAGGCGGCCTCCGCCTCCCGGCGCTGGGCGTAGTAGAGATCGTCGTTCAGCCGGGCGATCGGATCACCCGCCTTCACCCATGCCCCCTCGTCGGCGAGGATCTCGCGCACCACGCCGCCGACCTCGAAAACGAGGGTCGCCTCGCGATCGCCGCGCACCGTGCCGAACAGTTCGAAGTACTCCGTGAAGGAACGGCGCGCCACCGGCTCCACGCGAACCGCGGTCGCCGGCTCCTCCGCCGTCCGCTCCTCCCCGCCGCCGCAGCCGGCGGCGGCCACGAGGAGCGCCGCGCCCAGAAACGCCGCCGCCGGTCCGGTCCGTCTCCGCATCATGATCCTTCCTCGCTCCAGGAGAGCCCCACCGCCCGCTCCCACGCGGCCCTCGCCGCGAGGGCGTCGTGCAGCGCGCGCAGGCGGGCGACCCGGCTCCGCGTGAGCGCGAGCCGCGCGTCCAACAGCTCCACCTGGGTCAGCAGTCCGTTTTCGTAACTGGTCTCCGCGATTTCGTAGGCGCGCCGCGCCTGTTCCTCCGTCTTCGCCGCCGCCGCGGCCCGATCGGTCGCGCTCTCCATGTCGAACGCCGCCGATCGAACCTCCCGGCGGATCTCCTCGTCCAGTTGCTCCAAACGAATGATCGCTGCGCGGCGGTCCGCCTCGGCCTGGCGGATGCGGGCCGTCGTGGCGCCGCTCGTCCAGATCGGATAGGAAACGAGAAGACCGCCGGAGTACGCCGTCGTCCTCTCCCTCTCCTGAAAGTCCAGATCGTCGGAGGATCCTTGAAACTGGTAGCTTCCGATGAGATAGAAACCGGGCCAGCGGTCCGCCTTGTTCACCCGGACGTTCTGGGCGAGAAGATCCGCCTGGAGCGCCAGCGAGCGCCGGTCGGGACGGGCTTCCACCGCCCGTTCGGCGAGCGCCTCCATCCGCTCCGGGGGGACCGGCTCGAAACGGAAGTCGCCGGTGGGGCGGATCGCCGAATCCAGGTCGACACCGAGGGCGATCTTGAGGTCGTTCTCGGACTGGCGGACGCGGTTACGCGCCTCGATCAGGGGGGGCTCCGCCTCGCTCACCGCCACCTCGGCCCGGAGAAGCTCGAAATCGGAGGCGAGGCCGCGGTCGCGGCGGAGGCGGGCGATCTCGAGGTTCCTCTCCGCCTGCTCCAGCGCCGAGCGATACACCTCCACCTCCTCGGCGGCGAGGAGGGCGGTGTAAAAGAGACGGCGGACCTGGAGGACCACCTCTCTCTCCACCGAACGGGTGTCCTGGTCCACGGCGCGGTCGTAGATCTTCGCCGCCTTCAGCGCGGCGCCGACCTTCCCCCCCACCCAGAGCGGTTGGCGGAGCGAGAGAGCCGCGGTGTAGTCGTAGCGGTTGCCGATCTCGATGACCACGTCCTCGGACGGGGCCGCTTCCCCGCCGGCGCTGTCCCCCTCGCCCCCCGGAAAACCGCCGAAGAAGAAAGAGGGACGCTTGAAGTTGCGGTTGAGGGTCCCTTCGAGGCCGATCTGGGGGAGGGCGCCCGCCCACGCCTCGCGCACCCTCTGGGACGCCCGGTCCTCTTCCACCTCCTGCAGGAGGATCCCGCGGTTCGCCTCCAGCGCCGTCCGGATGCACCGGTCCAGGTCGTACGCCTCCCCTCCCTCCTCCGCCGCGGCGGACAGGAAGGCGAGGAACGGAAGGAGCAGGATGAGGAGCGCGAAGGGCGTTCCATTACGTCGCGTCATGAACCTCGAACCTCGTGATCTCGGCCGAGCGGGATGCCGGGGAAGCGCCCCGAGACGGCGCACTCTCCTTGATAAGGGGTACTCGTTCTTATCCGCGGCCGAAAGCACCGGGCCGCGACGCCGGGAAAAAGTACCGATCGGAATCAATCATTAAATAATAACGCCCCCCCCCGCTTTCGGTCAAACCCGTTCGGGGAAGCGGGGGATTCGTTCTTGGCGGGGAGCGCTTCTTAACGATAACATAATGAAAGGAGGGCACGGCGATGGAGAAACAGGGACCCAATTACGACGAGGGGCACCTCTTCGTCGCGGCGATCCGGATCCTGCGCCACAGAGAGCAGAGACCTCCCACGGTGGAGGAAACGGCGGAATTCCTCGGCCACGCCCGCGAGGTCGGCTATCTCCTCGCCCGAGGCCTCGCGGAGAAGGGGATCGTCGACCTGGTCGAAAACCCCTTCGAGACGCACCTGGAGATCCGAGACCACCTGGCGCTGGAGAACCTTCCCCGGGAGGAGAAGGGTCCGGGCTTCGGCGAGGATCTGGAAGAGTTTCGGAAGCGGAAGGAGAAGGAGCGGGACGAGCTGGGCGCGTTCTTCGCCTCCGGCGGCGAATCGGAAACGAAGAAAAAGAAACTGGACGCGCTGGGCGAGGCGTTCCGCAAGTACCGAAACGCCAAAAGCGGCGAAGAGGAGGAAGAGGGCGGGGAGGAGTAGTGTCTTTCCTTCCTTCTTCCTTCCTTCGCGTCTTTGCGTGAGGTCCTTCCCTCTTCTCGCTTTTCTCCGCGCACACCTTCCGCCTCCTCACCGGACGGACGGCGTGATCCTTCGAGGAGAATGGGCGGAGTCTTCGATTGAGACGCCCGGCGAGTCGAGCGGGCCGGGGCGGGGGTGGGCGGCGAGTTGCGCAGCCGCCGGTCTTCCTCTCGGAAAATCAAATAACAAAAGTCCGGCGAGCGAGGGAGTGTTTGAGCAAAGCCCGCCCTCCCCCGGCACGCACCGCGCCTGATTCTTCGAATTTCCCTCACCGCGCCCCGAAGGGAGACCGGCGGGGGAAGGGAATGAATCGATACCGAGACCGATTCCGGTCGCGACGTGATCCTCTTCTCCCCCCCTCGCGCCTATTCCGTGTACGTCGAACGATCGCGGCGGAGTTTTTGCATGGCCTCCCGATCGAGGGGGATGTACTGGTCGCATTCCTTACGAAGCTCCCAGGCGGGAGGCGGCGATTCGCCTGCGCCCAGGAAGATCACGGTACCGCTGTTCTTCGCCGCCTTGACCGCGGGGACGAAGTCTCCGTCCGGCGCGAGGAGCACCGCGTATTGAATGTCCCCGCGCGCGGCGAGAGAAACCATGTCCACCGAGAGAAGGACGTCCACCCCCTTCTGCTCGAAGCGGTAAACGCCGCACGCCTCGTCGAAGAAACGCTGCGTCCTCCCCAGGCGGACCTCGAAACGGTTCAGGTGTTCGATACGGTGAAAGAAGGAGCGCTTGTTCTGCACGCGCTCGCGCTCCTCCCGGGTCGCGCCCTCGTGCGGCTCCCACGGGAGGGCATGGTAATAATAGCTGCGCAGATGGGCCACCGGAATGTCGACGGTGCTCCGGCGCACCTTTTCCATCAGCCAATCGGATAGTTTCTCCAGATCGATGGGGATCCCCCCCTGCTCGTCCCGGAGCAGTTTCTCCAGATACGCTCCATCGATAAATACGGCGCAACGCATGACACTCATCTTTACTCCCCTGTTCGATAAAGTGGATGCCGATCATCCCCGCCGGCGGTCGGTCCCGGTGGATTATCGGCTTTCACCAGCATAGCGCTATTTTTCATTTTAGGCGAACCCTCCCTCGTTTCGGCGGGCCGGGCGCACCCTTTCCCGAATCCGGAAAGAGGTGTAGGCTGCCTCCCGGGAGGAGTCGATGCGGAAGCGGATCCCGGCGGCGTTGCTCGCGATTTTTCTTCAGACGGTCCCGGCGGCGGTGTCCGCGGCCGGATTCGCGGCGGGGGAAAACCATCCGGACGCCCGCTGGCGCTCTCTGGCGACGGAGCGGTTCCGCGTGATCTTCCCCGCCCGGGAAGAGCGCGTCGCCCGCCGCGTCCTCGCCACAGCCGAGGAGGCGCTCCCCGGTCTCGCCCGCGCGACCGGCGGAGCCCCGGCCGGAAGGATCGACATCCGGATCACCGCTTGGGACGACCTTTCCGGCGGGCGTTCCTACCCCGCCTGGCCGCGCATCGAACTGGAGCTTTACCCGCTCGACCGCGAGCCGGAAAGACACGATTTTCTCCGGCAGGTCACCCTCCACGAACTCACCCATGTCTGTCACTACCACGCCTTCGGCGGACGCCTGCTGGAGCCGGTTCTGGCGCCGGCGGCGCTCACGAACATCCCGGACTGGTGGGTGGAGGGGCTCCCGTCGGCGGCGGAGAAGCCGGCCGCCGAGGCGCGCGAACAGGATCTGGTCCGGGTGATCGCGCGGAGCGGAGAGGTCCCCCCTCTCCACCGCCTGGACGACGTGGACCAGGGGGACCTCCTGGATAACATTCTCATCTATAGGATCGGGGAATCCAAGATGCGCTGGTTCGTCCGGCGCTTCGGAAAAGACGCGGTCGCGCGCGTGAACCGGGAGATGCGCCCACCCCGTTGGTCTTTCGATGGCGCCCTCCGCCGGGCGACCGGCATGGGGGAGAAGGAGATCCACGAGGCCTGGCTCGCCGATCTCCGCACCGCGGCGGGAGTGGATGCGCCCGCGGGACAATCGATCCCCCTCCCCCGCGCGATCGAACGTCCCCTCGGTTTCGCGTTTTCGTCGAGGGAGGATCTCGCCCTCGTCGCGGTTCGGGACGAGGACACCTACTGGCCCGAACTCTATCTCCGCCGGGCGGGGGAAGAACGGATCCGCCTGATCGACGGGGAGCCGGTCGGCGCCGGCCTCGCCTGGTCGCCGGACGGTCGTTTTCTCGTCTACGCGCGCCGCGTCCCCGGTCCTTCCAACGAACCGCGGAACGACCTTTTCCTCTACGACGCGGATTCGGGGGAGGGACGGCGGTTGACTCGGGGTGCGCGCGCGGCGGAGCCCGCCTGGACCGAGGACGGGCGGATCGCGGCGCTCGCCTACGACGACTCCGTGGACACGGTCCTCCTTCTCGCCGTCGATCCGGGAGAGGGGATCGAGGAGAGAATCGTCGTCCCCGAGCGGGTCGGCCGGATCGATCGAATCGCCGCCGGCCCGGAAGGGACGCTCCTTCTCACGGCGCTCTCCCCGGAAGGGGAACGAAAGGCTTGGTTTGTTGATCCCCGAAGTGAATCCGGCCGGGCCTTCCAGCCCGCCGCGCCGGAAGGGGCGGTCCCCTTCGAGCCTTTTACCGCGGGCGGGCGGGCGCGCGTCCTCGACTACGGGAGCGGCGGGCCGCGCATCGTCCCGCTCGCCGTACAACCGGTGACCGTTCCGGTCGAAACGGAGGGATTCGCCGCGCCGGACCGGGTTCGACGCCCCGGTCCCGGCCCGGACGACGGGATCTGGGCGGTGGTCTCCCGAGGCCGCTACGGGAGCGCGATCGAGAGGATCGACGGAAACCCGGGCGGGGACGCCGGCGCGCGGACCGTTCCGGAATGGAGCGGCGAGGCGCTCCTCGGGGAGACGGACCGTTCTTTCCCCGGCGCCCGCTCCGTTCCGGCCCGCCCCTTCCACCCGATACGGGAGGTGCGGCCGCGACCGGAGCCGGCGATCGAGTCGATCGGATCCGAATCGGTCTCCCTCCGCGTGGAGGATCTGCTCGCCGACCCGACCGACACCCACCGTCTCCATATGAGCGGCCGCCTCCGCTGGGACGGCGCCCTTCGGGAAGGATCGCTCCTTTACGAAATCCGTTCCTTCACGCCGACGGTGCGCCTGGAGGGGAATCTCGGCGAGGAGAAGCGCGGGGCATGGCGGGAGAACACGCGCGGCGGATCGATCGGGATCGAACTCCCCTTCCGCTTCACCTCCTGGGCGACGCGATTCACCCTGGACGCATCGCTCGCCCGGCTCGTCCGGAAGCGGACGGAGGCCGGCGGGGCCGACACGGTCCGGGAGACGCTCCTCCGCGCCGGCCTCTCCCGTCGCGCCGGTTTCCCGCGGAGCCGGACGCTCCTCGCCCTCCGCTGGGAACGGGGCGTCGATCGGGGATCGCCGGTCGCGCTTCCCGAACGCTGGGAGGCGGAGGGGGCGTGGACCCGCGCCCTCTTCCGGAGCGACGCCTTCCTCGGCTTCGACGGCGCGATCGCGGTGGAGAGCGGCGCGCGAAAACGAATCACGACACTTTACCCCTATGGGATCGAGCGGCCGATCCGCGCCGTCGCCGGGACGCGCGCCGCCCTCGGAGGCGTCTCCTTCTCCTATCCCTGGTCGGAGGACCTCGGCCTCGCCGTCGGCCCCTTTTACCTGGAGAGGCTCACCCACCGGCTTCGCTACAGGGAGGGGATCGCCTGGAACGAGGGGAGCGGGGGAACGGAGAGGGTCCGGGCCGCGGCGTCGGAACTCGGCCTCCGCCTCTTCTCCGGCATCTTCCTCCCCTTCGCGGGGGCGCGGACCGTCCATCTCACCGCCGGCGCGGCTCGGGAGATCGGCGAGGGGGCGGAGATGGAGTGGTATTTCGCGGTGGACGCCGACTTCTGGACGGAACGCTGGACGGCCGGTCCGCGCGGGGCGGATTAAAAACGAAGAGGGGAAATCCCTCTACATATGAAGCTCGACCACGTCCCGGTCCTCCAGCACGTGATCCCGATGGATCTGGATCCCCTGGAAGGAACCCTCCCGCCAGAGCCGGGCGAAACGGAGTTTCTCGGCGAAGTCCTTGTGCACCTGCCGGCAGAGATCGCCCACCGTCGATCCGATGGGGAGGGTGAAGGGGCGGGAGAGATCCGGCTTGTGCCCGGGCATTTTGGAATAAACCCGGAAGATCCGGAGCATGCGAAAGAGGAGCGGGGGAATCTCCGAGAGACCCGCGCCGGTTTGGACCGAGACCGGGTGGAGGGGAAAGTCCCCCGCTTTTTCCGGAGGGGGGCCCGCCAGGTCCGCCTTGGTTCCCACGAGAAGGGCGCGCTTGCCGTACACCTCGTCCTCGATCGGCTCCTCCCAGGACTCCTCGGGAACGACATGCAGGCCCGCTTCTTCCAGGTGGCCGAGAAGGGCGAGAAGCTGGTCCTCGGGGTCCTCGCCGGAGAGATCGACGACGAGAAGAACGGCGTGACCGTTGCGCGGCACGTTCCCCAGCCAGGACTCCATGAACTCGTCCGAAAAGGGGGGCGTGTCCACCAGCTGGATCTGCACGTCCTCATACTCCGCCATTCCCGGTCGCGGGCGGAGCGTGGAAAAGGGGTAGGGAGCCACCTCCGGTTCGGCGCCGGTCAACGCGCCGAGGAGCGCCGATTTGCCGGCGTTCGGGCCGCCGACGAGGACCACTTGGCCCGATCCCTCGTGGGGAACGTAATCCGGCGAAGGACCCCGCCCCCCCTTCTTCTTCGCGTTCTCTTCCTCTTCGCCGAGAAGCGCGATCCGGCGCTTGAGATCCGCCTGGATCTTTTCGGTCCCCTTGTGCTTGGGAAGCGCGGAGAGCATTCCCCGGAGAGCCTTCAGCTTGTCCCGGGGATTGGCCGCCTCCTTGTACTTGGCCTCCGCGGCATGATAGGCGGGGGTCAGGTTCGCCGGCATGGAAAGGTCCTCCCGATCGCCAGTATACTGGCGGAGCGATGCGCTCTCAAGGGGGTACGGACCGTGCGTTTCCGCTCGCTCCATCGATGGGATCTCTCCTACCGCCGCGCGATCCGGCTGCAGGAGGAGCTGGCGCCCCGGCTCGTGCTCCGCGGCGGGCCCCGTCGCCCGAGGCTGGTGGCGGGCGCGGATGTCTCCTACGACCGGGGGAGCGACCTCTTCTTCGCCGTCGTGCTTCTTTTGGACGGCGCCACGCTGGAGCCGGTCGAAGAATCGCGCGCCCACGGAAGGAGCCCCTTTCCCTACATTCCCGGGTTGCTCAGCTTCCGCGAGGCTCCCCTCCTGCTCGACGCCTTCCGCAAACTGAAAGGGACGCCGGACCTGGTCCTCTTCGACGGGCAGGGGATCGCCCACCCCCGCGGCTTCGGCCTCGCGTCGCACGTCGGTCTGATCCTCGATCTGCCGGCCGTCGGCTGCGCCAAAACGCTCCTCATTGGGGAACACGACGAACCGGGACCGCGGCGCGGCGACAGCGCGCCCCTCCGCCACAACGGAAGGACGGTGGGGGCGGCGCTCCGCACCCGCGACGGGGTGAAGCCGGTCTACGTCTCGCCGGGACACCGGATCGGCACGGCCCGCGCCTTGGAGGCGGTCCTCCGTTGCGGGGCGGGGCGCCGCCTCCCCGAACCGACCCGCCTCGCCCACCACGCGGTCAACCGTTTCCGGAAGGAGAGGGGGACGGAACCGGGGGACCCCCGCGCGCGTAATTCGAGGAGGAACCCGAACACGGCGCCGAACCGAGAGGAGAAGTGATGGAAAAAGACGAGGAAACGAGGGAAGAGACCGGGGGAAAAATCCGAAACGGAACGGCGGACGGCCCTCCCTGGGAGAGGCGGGAACGCTTCGGCGCGGTGGGCGGTTTCGGAAAGACGATCGTGGAGTCGTCTCTCCGGCCGACGGCTTTCTTCCGGGATCTTCGCCGGAGCGGCAACCTCACGGACGCGGCTCTTTTCGGCATGGGGATCGCCGGAATCACCGCCTTTGTGGAATCGATCTGGGGTTTCTTCTTCACCCCCTTCTGGCTCGCCCACGGCGGAGCGGGCGGCGCTCCCTTCGCCCCCCTCCTCGCCGGCTGGGCGTTCTCCTGGATCAAAATCGTTCTGGCGCCGATCACGATGGCGCTCCTTCTTCTCGTGGTCGCCGGGCTGATCCACGGCGGTCTTCTCGTCCTCGGGGGGGCGAAGCGCCCCTTCGAGACCACCTTCCGGGTGGTCTGCTACTCCACGGCGCCTCTCCTGCTCTCGCTGATTCCCTGCTGCGGAGGGCCGGTCGGCAAGGTGTGGGCGGCGGCCGTCTGCGTGATCGGCCTCCGGGAATGCCAGGAGGCCACCACCGGCCGGGGGATCGCGGCGGTGCTTCTTCCGGCGATCCTGATGGTCGGCTGTCTCGGTCTTTTCGCCGCGGCGATGTTGACCGGAGTGATTTTGCATGGATGAAGTAATCACGGACCCGGGCGGAGGGGAGGCGCACGCGCCGCCCTGGGCGATCTTCTTCGGGGGCGCGGCGGCGCTGATCCGGCCGGCGCGTTTCTCCAAAACCCGATGGTGACCGCGGCCGCCGCCGGGGCGATTCTCTGGGCGGCGGCGCACATCGCTTGCCGGGCGCTCCGCCTCCGCGCCCCCGCGCCGCGCCTCACTTCCCGCCTCCGCCTTCCCCTCGCCGCGTTATTCGCGGCCGGATGGATCGCCAACTGGGTTTATCTGATCGCGCGGTCGCGCTGATCGCCGCCACCGGGCGCCGACCGATGGCCGCGCCGCCGTCCTTCGGGTATACTCGGGCGAAAGGAGAGAAACGATGAAACTGGTCGTGATCGCGAAAATGCAGAACAACGAAGAGGCGATGGTCGTCAAGTCCCTGCTCGACAGCGAGGGAATCCCCTGCGTCTATCAGTCGCCCATCGTTCAATCGGTGCAGCCGATCACGATCGACGGGCTCGGGACGGTGCGGATTCTGGTGAACCCCGAGGACGAGGAACGGGCGCGGGAACTCCTCACCGGGCGAAAGCTACCCGGATTGGTCGCCGAAGAGGGGGAATCGGAAACGTTCGATGGCCTCGATGAGACGCGCTAGCTCCTCTTTCCCCTCCGAGCCCTTGAGGTCGTGCTCGTCGATGGGGAGGCGGATCAGCGGCGCGTCGAGCCGCTCGACCCATTCCTCGTAGAGAGGCTGCAACGCCAGGACCATCCTCTCCACGCGTTCGTTGAAGGCGCTGTCCCGCCGGTTCCTGAGCCGCTCCACCAACAGATCCACCGGGCCGTGAAGATAGACGATCACGTCGAAGGATCGCGCGGCGCGGAGGAGTTGCCCCGCCACCTGCCGGTAGAGTTCGAAATCGATCGGGTTCAGAAGACCCTGGTCGGCCCAGTAGCGCGCGAAGATCTCCACGTCCTCCTCGGGGATCCTGTCCACCACCACCATCTTCCGCGGGTTGGCGTTCTCGATGTCCAGAAGCTTGTTGGAGAGGAAGGCGAGTTCCGCGTGGAAGGCGGTCTCTTTCCGGCCGGTGATGAAATCGGAGAAATAGGGGTTCGCCTTCTCGTCTTCGAGGACGAGAATGCCGTTGTAGTGGCGCGCCACCTCGCGGCTGATGGTGGACTTGCCCGTTCCGCAGTTCCCCGCGAAGCCGACCAACATCGCGTCCCCCCTTCGTGGTTCCGGCGACGATTGTACCGGTCCGGGGCGCGCCGGGCAAGGGTGGGAACTCAGACACGGAGAAGGCGGAGCGCGGGGAACCCGAGGGCGTAGTTGACGAGCAACAGGAGCGCCGCGGAAGAGGCCCCCGGCCCGAGACCGGTCGCGGGCGCCACCTCGACCCCCCATTGGATGAAGATGAGCAGGAATCCGAGAAGCACGAAGTATCCCGCCGGGAGGAGGGGATGGGTCCTGAGGGCGATCCGCAGGTTCACCGCCAGGGAGGGGACGGCGAGGACGGCGAAGAGGGCGTGGCCGAACCGGGTCCCGAAACCGGGGTCCCCGCCCGCCCCGGCCGCGCGGAGGAGAAACGCGGCGAGCGCGAGGGCCGCCGCCGCGGGGAGGGCGACGGCGGCGTAGTAAAGGAGGAGCGCCGTTCGGTCCCGGATCGGGAGGCGGAGATAGAAAGAGAGCGAGCCGGCGTTCCGGCGGAGCGTTTGTGTTTGGGCGACGGCGGCGACCAGGAAGAGAAGAAAGAGATAGACGCCGCGGCTCACCGTCAGGCGAACGCCGCCCGGCGCGCCGAAGAGGTAAAGGAGCGCGATGGCGACGTTCAACGCGTTCAGGCGGTGCACGGCGGCGAAGGTTCGGGCGTGGAGCCGGAAGAGCCGCCGGTAGGCGCCGGCCCGCCCGCCGCCGCTCACGAAGCGCCCCCCCGAAGGTCCCGGCGGACCGAGCGGAAAAGAAGCGCCGCGGAGAGAACGGTTCCCGTGAGGCTCAACGCCAGAAAGACGCCGAGCGCCGGCGCCCGTTCGAGGAGCGCGCGGACCCAGGCGGCGGTCTCGGCCCGGTCGAGGGAAATTTCGGCCAAGAAAGCGGCGCCGAGAAGCATGTAGAGCGCGGCCGGAAGGGCGTGGAGCGGGGAGAGAGAGGCGCGCCTCGCCCGCCCGAGTCCGCGGCCGATCCTGTAGATCGATTGATGCAAAAAGGAAGCGAGGAAGAAAGCGGAGAGGAGCGGCGCCGCGGCCCGCACTCCGCCCGCGGTGTCGTAGAGGAAGGACCGCTCGATGACGCGCGTCGCGAAGCGGTAAACGCCCCGGGCGTTCTGGGCGAAACCGACCCAAGAGCGGATTGTGTCGCCGTCCCGTCCGGGGGTGGAAATCATCTGCAGGCTCGTCCAGTCGGGCGGGCGGGAGAAGCGGTCCACGCCGAAAGCGATCAGCGCCCAGACCGCCGCGGCGTACACCGCCGTGGCGACGAGGTAGGAGGAAAAGAGGCGTTCCGGCCGGACCGGCAGGGCGCGGAAGGCGCGGCGAACCGCTCCCCCCTCCCCCTCCGGGTCGTCGCCGCCGAAGGGATCCGCCGCCCGCATGTGGGCGGGGACGAAAAGGTAGAGAAGAAGGGCCAGATGAAGCCGGTCGAGGCTCCCTTCGGCCCAGAAAAAGAGAAGGAAGGCGAGCACGACGGGAAGGACCGGGTTGGCGGCGGGCTGAAAGTAGAAGCTCCTCAGAAAAAAGAGGGGAAGCGCGAGACGAGGGTTCCGGAGAAAAGAGGGGCGCGCCCTACCGTCCGTCGTCATCTTCCTCCTCCCCATCCAGATCGTAGAGCCGGACGAAGGTCTTCTCCAGCCCCCCGTCGAGCGCCTCCACCCGCCGGTCGAGAAGGATCTCCCCCTCCCGGAGCACCACCACCCGCCGGCTGATCTTCTCCACGTCGTGCAGGATGTGCGAGGAGGTCAAGAGCGTGGTTCCCCGCTCCCGATTCATCCTCTCCATCTCTTCCATCACGCGGAACCGCATCACCGCGTCGAGCCCGTGGAAAGGCTCATCGAGGAGAAGGAGGTCGGGGCGCGCGGCGAAGCAAAGGGCGAGTTCGGCGAGACGGGCCTGCCCCTTGGACAGCTCCCGGACGCGGCGATACTCGGCGATCTCCCAGCGGCGGACAAGCCGCTGATAAACACCGTCGTCCCAACGGCGGTAGAGGGACCGGTAGAGGCCGGCGAGGTCGCGCGCCGTCGCCCAGGGGAGAAGACCGGAGAGTTCGGGGACGAAACCGATCCGCTCCTTGACCCCGTCTCCCGGATCCCCGGCGGGGACGCCGAGAACGCGGGCCTCGCCCCGGTCCGGCGCGAGAAAACCCATCAGTATGTGAAGGAGCGTGCTCTTTCCGGCGCCGTTCGCCCCGACGAGACCGACCCGCTCGCCGGATTCCACGGCGAGGTCCACGCCGGCGAGGGCGGTGCAGTCGGCGAAATCCTTCGCGAGACCACGGATCTCGATGTCCACCGTCTCCCTCCCCGTCCGGCGCGAGACGCCGGGCGGACCGATCGATGTGCGGCCGTGAACGCCTTCCGATGAAGAAACGCGCGCGCGCCGGAAAAGTTCACCGCAAAAGGCGGGCGGAAAAGAAAGCGTCCGAAACGACCCGCGTTCCGGACGCATCGCCGGCCGCCCACATCGGGCGCCGCTTCCGTTTCCGGTCAGGCGCGGTTCCGGTAGAGTTCCGGATCGACCACGGCGGCCATCTTCCGCACGTCCATCCCGCCGCCGAGGAAGCGGTTGATTCTGTCCGCCTGCTCGAGAGGGTTTCGGATCGCCTCGCTATAGGGAATGTCGATCCAGGTGAAGTTCTCGCGGGTCCGGAGCAGAACATCCACCTTCTCCAGGTGATCCCGGTAGATCTCGGCCATGCGGGCGTCCTCGGTCTCGGACTCCTCGCCGCGGTGGTCGAGCATCTTGTTCTGCGAAGCGAGAACCTCGGCCACCTCCCGCCGCATGAAGATCACCTTGTAGTCGTTCTCCTCAGGGAGATCCTTTAACAGAAAAGAGATCACCTTGAGGACCTTTCCGCGGGCGTTTCGCACCCAGCTTTTGTCTTCCATCTTGTGCAGGTCCTTGACCCGCTCGTCTTCGTAGTATCCCTTCGGGTTGTCCAGGTCCGCCGTGCGGATGCCGTCCTGGACGGGGGCGAACCCGCCCGCTTCGAGCATCTTCATGGCCATCGACGTCCCGGAGCGGGGAAGGCCGGAGACGATGATGACCGGCTCCCCGTGCCCGCCGCCGAACAACCGCTTCCAAAACGACGCCATCGAAGGTCCTCCTTGCCCGGACGGGGAACCGTCCGCCTGTCTTTCTCGTTCCGTGTCCTCCCGTTAGATTACACGATACGCGCGAAAAAGGGGAGAGGCGAAGGAGGTCCGGGCGCGAAAAAAGGGGCGGACCCCGTAAGGCCCGCCCCGGTCGTTTTACCCCGCGCGCGGCGTCAGCGGATGAGCGTCACCCGTTTCGATTCCGAGGAGCCGCCGCTCCGGAAGAGCGTGAAGTACAGCCCCGAGGAAACCG
>JAFGGD010000009.1 GCA_016930695.1 Candidatus Eisenbacteria bacterium | reverse complement strand
CGCGCCGGTTCAGCTGGAACCGTCCGACCATCGCCGCCAGCTCCTGCGACTGGCCCGCCAGCTCCTGAGCCGCGCTCGAGGACTCCTCCGCGTTCGCCGCCGCGGCCTGGACCACCTTGTCCATCTCCGCCACCGCGCGGTTCACCTGCTCGATCCCCTTCGCCTGCTCCTGGCTCGCCGCGGCGATCTCCGCCACGATGTCGGTCACCTTGCCGACCGACTCCACCATCTCGCCCAGGCTCCCGCTCACCTCGTTCGTCTTCGTCTCGCCCTCGCCCGCCAGAGTCACCGACTGCTTGATCAGCTCCTCCGTGCGAGCCGCCGCGTCCTTCGAACGAAGCGCCAGGTTCCGCACCTCCTCCGCCACCACCGCGAAGCCGCGACCCGCGTCGCCCGCGCGCGCCGCCTCCACCGCCGCGTTCAAAGCCAACAGGTTCGTCTGGAAGGCGATCTCGTTGATGTCCCGGATGATCTCCGCCGTACCCTCGGCCGACTGGCGAATCTTCCCCATCGAAACCAGCATCGACTCCATCGCCGAGGAACCCTGCTCCGCCATCTCCCGCGTCTGCTGCGCCAGACCCCGCGCCTGCTGCGTGTTGTCGGCGTTCTGCTTCGTCATGCTCGCCATCTCTTCCAGGCTCGACGAAGTCTCCTCCAACGAACTGGCCTGCTCCGAAGATCCCTCCGCCACCTGCTGGCTGCTCGACGCGATCTGCGTGCTCGCCGAGGACACCTGGTCCGAAGCCTCCGCCACCTGCGAAAGCGCGTCGTGCAACACCACCGCCGTCGCGTTCAACGACTCCTTGATCTGCGCGTAGTCCCCCCGATACTCCCCGCTCATCCGCGCCCGCAGGTCGTAGTCCGCCAGCTGCGAAAGCGTCTTCGCCGCCTCGTTGATCGGCGTCACCACCGCGTCCAGCGTCTGGTTCACGCCGTGCACGATCTTCCGCCAATCCCCCTGGTGACGCTCCTCGTCCGCACGGGTCTTCAACCGACCCTCCACCGCCGCCTCGGCGAGAAGGTTCACGTCCTCCGCCAGCGCCTGGATCGATCCCTTCATCGTCACCATCGCGTTGCCGAGCACGTCCTTCTCGGAAACCGCCTTCGCGTCGACCGCCAGGTTCCCCCGGGCGATCTGCTCCGCGACCTCCGCCTTCCCCTTCTGCGCCGTAATCATCTTGCGGAAAGCCTCGGCGAGAACGCCGATCTCGTCCCGAGAACGCGCCTCCACATGCTGATCGATGTCCCCCCGGGCGAGTTGCTCGGCCGCACCCGCCATTCGAACGAGAGGACGGGAGATGGCCCGCGCCAGGAGCACGCCGAGAGTCATGCAAGCGGCGAGCCCGACCAACATGGCGATGGCGAGCATCATCTTCGATCCGGACGCCGTCTTCTCCCCGATCAAGACTTCCTCGGCGGCGATCTCCTCGTTCAGATTGATGATGTCCAGCAGTATGTTTTCCGAAGCCAGGTAGGCGCTCCGGGAGTCCATGGCCGCCTGGAAGACCTGGTCGTCCACCTCGGTGACCGCGGGATCGTTCAGCGACTTGCCGGAAGCGACCAGCTGGTCTTTCCGCTTCGACAGCTCGACTACCTTCTCGTGTTTCTGCAGCCATCCCTCCCAAAGGGGAACGAACTGCTTCCACATCACGGACTCTTCCGCGGTCTGCGGCAGGGGCTCGTAGAGTGCGTATCCCTCCTGCGCCATGCCGCGGGCTTTTTCGATATAGGCGTACTGCGCCTGGCGCACCGTGGGATCCATCATCCGGGTGTTGAAGAGACCCCGCTCTCCGACCACGATCGAGAGTTGAGCGCGGTTCATGACCATCAAGCCCTCGATGGAGGGCAGGCGCACGGTGGCGATCTCGCCCATCGCGCCGGTTAGATTACCGATGGCGATCCATCCCACCACGCCCACCACGACCATGATCAGCGTGGCGACGGAGAAAGAGAGGATCAGTTTCGGTCCGATCTTCATGTTCTTGAGCATGTTTCCCCCCGCATAAGCGCGGTATAGTCCCGCCGGGACGGCGGACCGGTCCGCCGGAAAGAATCCTCCTACCGGTCCCCGATTCCCTGCTCTCAGTTGCTCTTCATGGACGGAACGACCGGCCGGACCGGGCCTCCGCCCCTTTCACCTAAGCCGAAGCGCCGGCATTGGCGACCAGGTCGGTCACCTCGTCCGTGCTCAGCACCTTGCCGATCTCGAGCAGGAAGATCACCCGCTTCTCCGCCTTGCCGACGCCGAGGATGAACTCGGTGTCCGTGGCGTTGCTCCCGAAGCTCGGCGGCGGGTCGATCTGTTCCGCCGGAATGTCCATGACCTCCATCACCTCGTCCACCAGGATGCCCATGGTCACGTCCTGGCCGCGGGAGGAGTACTGCACCACGATGATCACCGTCTGATCCGTGGCCTCCGCCTTCGGCATGCCGAACTTGAGGCGCAGATCCACCACCGGAATCACTTTGCCGCGCAGGTTGATCACGCCGCGGATGAAGTCCGCCGTGCGAGGCACCTCGGTGATGTCCATCAGGCCGATGATCTCGCGCACCTTGAGAATCTCGAGCCCGTACTCCTCGGCGGCCAGCTTGAAAGTCATGTACTTGCCGGCCAGCTGAGCGCCGACGTCGATCTCCACCGTACCCTGAGCGGAAGCGCTCTCCTGGATCGCAGCCGTCGCTTCGTCCATCCTCGTTCCTCCTTTTCCCCATCAAGGGAATTAAACCGCCGCCGCTTCCCGTTCCCGGTCGCCGGACGGCGCACGCATTGATTTCCTGTCCAGGAGCCCGCAGATCTCTTCCACGTTGACGATGAGACCCACCACTCCGTCCGATAGAATCGCGGCACCGGACACGTAGGGCGTGCGCCCCAATCCGTTACCCAGACTCTTGATCACCACCTGCTGCTGCGTAAGCACGTCGTCGATGAAAAGCCCCACCTTGCGCCCCACGCTCTCGACCACCACCACCAAGCCTTCGTTCAGGTCCTGTACGGCCCCGTCGAGATTGAAGAGACGATCCACGCGCAGAAGAGGCAGGATCTCTCCGCGCAGGTTGATCATCTCGTGCTTGCCGGTGATGGAGTTGAGCATGGACGGGGCCGGTTTGACCGACTCGACGATGGAAAGCGTGGGAATGATGTACCGTTCCTCGCCGCAGGCGACCAGCATGCCGTCGATGATCGCCAGCGTAAGGGGGAGCATGATCTTGAAAGTCGTGCCCTGCCCCGGAACGGATTGGGTCGTGACGCGCCCCCGCATGGATTCGATGTTTCTCCTCACCACGTCCATGCCGACGCCGCGGCCGGACACCTCGGTCACCTTCTCGGCGGTCGAGAAACCGGGCGCCCAGATCAAGTTCAGAATCTCGCTATCGGAGAGTTGGTCCGACTCGCTCACCAGGCCGTTCTTGATCGCCTTGGCCAGGATTCTCTCGCGGTCCAGGCCCTTGCCGTCGTCCCGGATCTCGATGACGATGTTGCCGCCCTCGTGATAGGCGGAGAGGGTGACCGTTCCGGTTTTCGACTTCCCCGCCGCGACCCGATCCTCGCTCCGCTCGATCCCGTGATCGACGGAGTTGCGGATCATGTGAACCAGGGGATCGTTGATCTGCTCCACCATGGAGCGATCCATCTCGGTCCCCTCGCCGTTAACGATCATCCGGACGTCCTTGCCGCTCTTGTGGGAGAGGTCGCGCACCATCCGCGCCATCTTCTGGAAGACGCCCCGCACCGGCACCATGCGCATCCGCATCCCCACGTCCTGCAGATCCCGGGTGATCTTGCCGAGTTGGCCCAGGTAGTTGCGGACGCGTGGCGCCGTGAGGTCCATGATCTCCGGGGCGTGCACCACCATGGATTCGACGATCACCAGCTCGCCGATCATCTCCACCAGGCTGTCCACGCGCTCCAGGTCGACCTTGACGGTCTCGCGGATTTTGGCGCCCGCGGGAGCCGACCCGCCGCCGCTACCGCAAGCCCGTTTTTGTGCGCGGAGCGCTCGAGAAACATCCTTCGCCTGCGCCTTGCCTTCGGCGACGAGTTCCTCGCCCAGCTTGCGCCCCGACTCTCTCTGCGCGGCGGCGGCCCGTTCCACGTCCTCGCTGCTCGGCCCCGCCCCCGAACCGCTGAGGATTTCGCCCAGCTTCTGGCCGCATGAGGCGGCGGGAAGCGCCTCCTCGACGACCTCCTTGCCGTCGATGAGGGCGCGGAGCTTCTCCAGCTGCGCGGCGAGGCCGGGCTCGCTCGAGAATCCGACGCCGAGTTCGATCGCCTCCTTCACACCGGTGAGCATCCTGCGCATCAGCGCCGTGGAATCGAACACCAGGTCGAGAACGGCACCCTCCAGGATCCTCTCTCCCTGGCGCACCTGATTCAGGAGCGTTTCCGTGGTGTGCGCCAGCTCGGCCATCTCGCCCAGTTCCAGGAAGCCGGCGACCCCCTTGATGGTGTGAAAGACGCGGAAGAGCCCGTTCACGGATTCCGGATCCGGGCCGTTCTGCTCCACCTCCATGAGAATTCCGTCCGCCGCGGTGAGGCCCTCCTCGCTCTCTTGGATAAACTCGGCAAGAAGCGAGATCGTCTCCTCGTCACGCTCGATCGGAACGGCCCCGGCGCTTTTCGGCGTATCCGCCTCCCCGGCGGACGGCGCCTCCTCCTCGGCGGCCCGAGAGGCCTCCTCGACCGCCGTTTCGTCGCCGTCGCCGGACTGCTCCTCAGGGCGCTCCTCGTCGTAGGGGTCGCCGGTCTCCGCCCGCGTCTCGCCGGCGGGCCGCAAAAGTTCCTCGGCGAATACGCTTCCGTTCGGCTCGGGGAGGCGCATCTCCGCGTAGGACTGCACCGCCTCGGCGACCCAATCCTTGACGCGGAAGAGCCGATCCGCCCTCTCTTGAACCGAGGCCGGCCCGTCGAGGAAATCCTCGACGGCGTGGGCGATTTTTTCGAGGTCGGTCAAGCCGAGCATCCCCGCCTCGCCCTTCATCGTGTGGATCAGGCGCCGGATCGCGGACTCGGCGTTCTTGTCGAATTTTTCGACCTGAAGAATGTGTCCCTCGATCTCCTCCAGAACGTGCCCCTGCATGGAGAGGAATTCCCGGAAGACCGCCTCGTCCACCCATTCCGGAAGGACGAAGCCGCCCTCCGGCGCCGGATCGTTCTCCGCGCCCGCCGGCTTCTCCTCTTCCTCCGCTTCCTCCGACTTTTCGCCGGCCGCGCTCTTCGCGCTTTTCCCCTCCGGCTTGTTCCGCAGCTTCTTCTGCAGGTCCTCCACAAACCCCATAAGGACTCCGAGGTCGGCGGCCGCGTCCTCGGAAGAGCCGTCCACGATTTTCCCGAGAAGCGTCTTGCCCCGTTCCATTCGTTCCCGAACCGTCTTGGCGGTCCTTTTCGGCAAAGACTGCGCCAACTCCTCCCAGAGCGCGGCGATCTTCTCGAATACCTCGCGGTCCTCCGTATCGACCAGGATCACCGAGGAGGCGATCTCCTCGATCAGGGATTCGGTGCTCCTCAAAGGTCTCTCGCTCATCTTCGGTTTCTCATCCCGGTTAGGCTCCGGACCGCGCGCACGGACTCGGACGTTTCCCGAAGCCGTTTTCTGCCACACCCGGGACCTCCCGCGGAGGGGAATCCCAAGGCCGTTCCCGGGATGCGGACGGTTTCGTCGAACGCCCTCACCCGGGGCTTGCTCCTCAACCGAGCTATCGGCCATTCCCGCGAGCTTCTGAAGAGAATTGGAGCAATCTTTTCCAGGAATCGCTCATACGGATCGGAAGCACCCGTTTCGCCCCATCCGGGCTTTCGGACGGCGGAGGAACGGAGCGACCGGGAGGGCGGAATTTCTCAAGATCCGGGTCGGTTCGGCCGATCCTTGGACAAGAAACGGAAAAACCTCGGGATTCGGAGGAGAAAACCATGAAGATTCTGGTCGTAGACGACAGCAAGGCGATGCGCATGATCGTCAAGCGGACCCTGCGCCAGGCGGGGTACGAGGATCATGAGGTGGATGAGGCCAACAACGGCAAGGAGGCCTTCGACGCCATTCAGGCCGCCGCCCCGGACCTGGTCCTCTCCGATTGGAACATGCCGGAGATGAGCGGCATCGAGCTCCTGGAGGAGCTTAAAAAGGCGGGAACGGACGTGAAATTCGGCTTCGTGACCTCCGAGGGAACGGAGGACATGAAGAAGACGGCCGCCGACGCGGGGGCGCTCTTCCTTATCGTTAAGCCGTTCACGGCGGACAACTTCCGCGATACCCTTTCACCGATTCTGGGGTGATCATGACGACGACGAAATCGACCATTCAGGAATGGCTGAACGCCGCCGTCGACGCGACGGAGGAACTCTCCACCACCGCGTTGGGATTCGAGGGGACGGAAGTCCTGGCTACCCAGGAATCTCTCCCCCATGACCTGGCGGGATCCTACATCGCCCTCGTCGGCGAGGAGACGTCCCTGCAAGTGGGGCTCGCCTCGAGCGACGCGGGAGTGATGATTCTGGCGAAGGCGCTCCTCGGGATGGACCCGGACGACGAGGAAGCGCTCTCCGAGTCGGACGTTTCGGACGCACTCGGCGAAATCGCCAACATAGTTGCCGGCGGCGTAAAGAACCGGATGGCGGATCGCGATCCCTCCATGAAGCTGGGCTTGCCCATGATCGTTCACGGGCACGTGCAGGCCACGGACAGGATGCAGACCGCCATCGCGGACGTCAGGATCGGCCCGGTGGAAGCTCAATTGCTCGTTCTTCGCGAGGGAAGCGCCTAGGAGGAAACATGTCGACCACCTGCACGCTGCCCAATGCCCAGGCAGTATCCAGAATCTTCACCGATCTTTTGGGCAAATCGGTGAACGCCGGTCCCGGGTCCCCCTTCGACCCGTCGTCCGGTCCCGGCGTGATCGGTCTCTATTCCTCAGGGGACGAAGTCGTCGCCGCCTTCGCGAGCGACGTGACCGTCGCCGCGGGCGCGGGCGCCGCGCTCTCCATGATCCCTCCCGGCGCGGCCCAGGACTGCGTCAAGAGCGGAGCGTTGACCGACAACGTCATGGAGAATTTTCAGGAGGTTCTGAATATCGCCTCCCAGCTGTTCGAGAGTCCCGGCCATCCGCGCATTCGGTTCCGTTCGGCACAGCAGACTAAAGACGGCCTGTCCGACGAAGCGACCGCGCTGCTGGGCGGAGCGGCGGGGCGGCTGGATCTGAAGATCGAGATCCCCGGTTACGGATCCGGCTCGATCTCGCTCCTGATTCGCTAGCGCCCCATTCGATCGCCCGAACAAAACGTGAAACGGTAACGCCCGACGGAACGGTCGGGCGTTTCCTTTCGGGGAAAACCCGGCGGTCCCGGATTCTCCTCTCGCGAACGACAAGAAAGGAAAAGGTCTCCGGCGCCGGAAGCCGCCGCGCCTCGACGGGAGGCTCTTCTTCTTTCCTTCGATCCCGAAACTCATAAAAAGAGGCGGCGGGCTTGGGGCCCGCCGCCTCGCTTGTTCGGTTTTCGCGGTCACCTAGAAGTCCGCGAAGTCCGGATCGCTATGAAGAGGGATCAGATCTTCGGGAGTAACCGCGATCCCGGCCGCCGCGCGTTCCTTCTCCGCATTCGCCGGCTTGCTCTCCGAAGCCTGCCGTTGCGGTGCCGGCTTCGCCCGGGCGACCTGCTTCGTCGCCGCCTCGCGCCGGTTCAGCTGGAACCGTCCGACCATCGCCGCCAGCTCCTGCGACTGGCCCGCCAGCTCCTGAGCCGCGCTCGAGGACTCCT